>JAJRVO010000704.1 GCA_024277275.1 Chloroflexota bacterium | reverse complement strand
TGTTTCTTAAAGACCGCAGAGGTTTTTTGCGAGATATTTTCAAGCGAATTTGCCTCGATTATGACCCTGACTTACAGTTAAAATGGGCTTTAGAAACCTCTGCGGTCTGGCCCACACGATTTAAGAAACACGCTCTAAGAGAGAACCGCGATAACGTTCAAGTTTATCTGTTGACATCAGGCTAAACTCCTTGGATGGGCGCTGTTCCTTCTGCCATTTCCATTTCGACTCGGCTAATGAGCAACGCTTCAACCACCGACCCGGCTTCAAAATCGCCCTGACCGCGCGGCAAGATGACCAAGCCGTTGGCCCCGCTCATCGACAGCAACCGGCCCGACCCCTGAAAGCCGGTGGATGAAGCGATCAGTGTCCCGTCCAGGCGGCGAGTCAACACTACCCGCTGAAACTCGGTGCGCTCGGCTGCGTGCTTGAAATGATGAGCCAGCGTCGCTTGCTCACGCGGGCGGTAAATTTGGCTGTGACCGGCCATCTTCAGCAAAGCGGGTCGAACAAAAACCTCAAAGCTAACCAGGGCGCTAACCGGAAAGCCGGGCATGGCAAAACAGGGCTTGCCGTCAACTGTGGCAAAGGTGACGGGTTTGCCGGGTTTGGTGTTGACCCGGCCAAAGTGGACCGTACCCCGCGAGGCCAGATAAGGCTTGACCAAATCAAGCTGTCCCATCGACACGCCGCCGGAGGTGAGGAGCGCATCGGCTTTACTTAGACCGCGTTCAATGATTTCCCCCAAACTTCCCGTTTTATCCCGCACAATGCCTAAATCTAACGGCTTTGCCCCGGCTTGCCGCACAACACTCATTAACGTGAAGCGATTAGAATCGCGGATTTGGCCGGGCTGGGGTTTTTCATGCGGCTCTACAATTTCGTCGCCGGTTGACATCACCGCCACCGTTGGTCGCCGGTAGACCGTCACCTCCGCCCGGCCCACCGTACCCAGCAACCCCAACTCGGCCGGGCCGAGTACGGTTCCCCCGGCCAATACAAGTTGACCGGACTCAATATCCTGTCCGATGGACCGGACGTTGGAACCGGGCTGGATATCGTTTGTCAGGATATCGACCTGCCCATCGCTCAACTCGGTTTGCTCAACCATAACCACGGCATCGGCCCCGGCTGGAACGGGCGCGCCGGTTGTTACACGGGCCGCCGTGCCGGATTCGACCCGCACATCGGCTATGTAGCCGGCAGCCTGATCGCCGACAACCCGGCGTAGGCCAGGGCCATCCGCAGCGACTACGGCAAAGCCATCGACGCTTGATGCGGCAAAGGGCGGCATTGACTCGTCGGCAAAAACATCTTCAGCCAAAACGTAGCCTAATGCATCTTGAAAGGCCAGAGTGACCGCAGGCAAGGGTCGCGCCTGGCGTTGAATAATAGCCAGGGCTTCTTCTATTGAAATCATTGGGTAAGGCGATTCAGGGGGCATTGGTTTTCAACCTCGATTGGATGTGTATTATTGGGAGTGGTTCATTGGAGACGGAAATTAACTTTACACTTTTGACGAAAGACCAACGACGGACGGTAAAAAAGGCGTAAATATCCAGCGTTGTTCATTCATCCGCCGTCATTCGTCAATCGTCCTTTTTGGCGGCTGTCAATCAAATTGTGAACCATTCCTATTGTTGAGTAACAGTATACTAATTTTGACCTAAAAGCTCAAAAAATGCCTTATTCGGAACTTTTGTGATACAATGATTAAGATTTACCCTTTGAGATGATTCGGTAATTGTTTGGAACGTTTTATTCAACCGGACGAAAGACAATGGACGAATGATAAAACCTCGTGCTATCGCTTCTTTCGTCTGCCGTCGTTCGTCATTTATCCTTTTTGCGGCTACGTTGAATTACCGAATCCTCCCCTTTCAATAGCTGACGTACAATAGGGTTCAACAGGAGGAATTTATGGCAGACAACGCTTCGTCTCTCCCCCAGATCGACCTGAATCAAGCTAATCTGGATACGCTAAAAACTCTGCCCGGCATCGGTCACAAGCTGGCCGAACGGATTATCCGGTTTCGATAAGAGGTTCACCCTTTTGAGGAAGCCATTGAGATAACGGCGGTGACGGGCATCTCCGAAAGAATGTATCGTCAATTTGCCGGCACAGTGACCGTATCGCTGTCCGATGAAGCTATCAGCGACGCGGAATCTGTAGGGCCGCCTCCCTCCCCAGAGACGGCTGATGAAGAAAAAGAAGTTAAAATGCCTGTTGAGCAACCTGATACCGGCAAACAAGCAGAAGCAGAGGGATACTACATTATCCAGGCTGACACGACGGGCGACGAAGAGGCGAAAATCGAAGTCGAACCGAAAGAAACCGGCGAGGCCAGAGAATCAACAACGCATCCCCCCACGGAACCGAAACCGGAAGAAGGCTATATTCTCAGCCCGGAGCCGGATGACAACGGTAATTTTTGGCGACCCTGGCTGTTGATGGTGGTCGGCGCGTTGGCCGGCGCTTGTCTGGCCTTGCTGCTAATATCCGGCCTCAATAGCGGCACGCTTGTCTTTGAAAACCACCCCAAAGTGATAGAATTGGAGAGCGAGCTACTGGCCTTAAAAGAACGAGAGGCCACTTTGAACAAAGAAATCAAGGCTATGCAAGAACAGTTGGAGCAATTTGATGTTCTGAGCGCTCGCTTGCAAAACACCGAAGCCGAAATTCAAATTCTTAAACAGGCCCGGGATGCGCTGGTTGGGCAGGTGGTCACTCTGGAAAACGAAACATCCGAAATAGCAGGCCGGTTGGCGGCTTTGGAAAAACAAACTACAACGTTAGACAAGCAGGTAGCAACCCTGGAAGAAAGCGGCGAGCAGATGCAAGAAGACATTGAGGAGCTTCAACTGGATACGGGCCGCTTTGATGACTTTTTGACCAAGTTAAGAGATTTACTATTGGCCGTTCAGGGAGCGCCCGCGTCGCCGCCGGCTTCTCCCACACCAACGCCAACTAAAAAAGCCACCAGTACGCCTCGGTCCACACCCACACCCACACCCACACCGACCCCAACCGCAACCCCCACCCCGGCCAGCTAGTTTTTGGAAGCTGTAAAACACAATTCCTAATTCGGCGTAAATTTTTGCATGGTTAGTACAGCTCGGCGGAAGTCTTTCGGTAGTTACAAGCAGCGCGTTGCTTAGTTTATGGAGTGAAAAAGTGCACTTTTTCACTCCATAAACTACCGAAGGATTTACGCCGCCGTGTATTAGGGTTGTAAATGTGTATCATCTGCAAAAAATTTTAACACGGAGAACACAAAGTAGACACAGAGTACACAGAGTTTTTCTTTGTGGCCTTTGTGTTTTCTCAGTGTATTTTGTGTTTTAATATTTTGGCTGTGGTTAAAAGGTACATTACGTTTTATACAGTTCTTTTCTCAACTTTGGTTAAACCAAATCAATATCCAACCCACCACGGAGGCAACTAACTATGGCGACCGTAATAAAATACAAACCGGCCAGACGCTCGGCGGTTATTTTTGTGCTTTTGTTGACCCTTATCTCTCTAGCCCTGAACGCAGCGATTATTTTTGTGCTGTTTCAGGTACGGCTTACAGCCAAAACAGCGATGCTCCAAACTGCCGTCGATTTGGATAAGCTGTCCGGCGACCAGATTGAATACACGGTACGCATCAACCAGACCGTCCCCATAGCCACCGATATTACCATCAACCAGGAGTTCGCTGTGCCGATCAGTATGGTAATCAGCCATACCCTCCCCATCAAAACCGAAATCCCGTTTCAGGATGAACTCAATATTCCGCTAGGTCTGGATGCCCGCCAAACCTTTCCCATCAGCATCACCATACCCTTTAGTCAAGTCATTACCGTGCCCCTCAATTTGGAGCTTGAGCAGATATTGCCCGCTTCTGCCCTGGCTACCCTGGGAGAAGAAATTGTTGTGCCGCTTGACCTGGGCATTGACCAGGTATTGCCGGTCACCAGTATCGTATCGCTGGATACGGAGGTAGCTGTTCCGCTTGAGTTGAAAATTGACCAGGAATTTACCGCAAACGCCCTGCTCTTTGGCCAGATTATCACCATCCCCATCAGCCTGGATGTGAGTCAGGTGATTTCGGCCAGCGTCACCATGCCTGCCGGCGAAAATCCCAACCTGTCTCTTGACCTGATAATCGACCAGATTTTGCCATCCGATGCCACTTTGCCTATTGGCGCCAGCGCCATTGAAACCACCGGCAAAACCATTTCTATCCCCGTCCCTTCCGTCGAGGAAATCATCGCCAATGTTCCCGCTACGGAGCAGTCGATACAACTGGAAATCCCCATAGTCATCAACCAGGAATTCCCCATCCAAACCGAGATTCCGCTTGACCTGCCCTTTGAGGATGGCGTATCGGTTGCGATTGACCAGATGATTCCCATCGATCTGGAAATCCCCCTCAACTTGCCCATCGAAACCGAAATCATTGTACCCATCAATCAAACCTTCCCCATTGCCGTAGAGATTCCCATTGTTATGGATGTTCCCATTAAGATTGACCTGGACGAAACGCCTTTTGGAGTCTACCTGCGTGAGGCCGGTCAAAGGCTGCGTCAGGCATCGAGGCAGTATTAGATTGTTCAGGTCGTTTTATTCAACCGGACGAAAGACAATGGACGAACGATAAAAACCCTGTGCTATCGTTTCATTCATCCACCATCGTTCGTCATTCGTCCTTTTTAACGGCTACGGTGAATTAGCGAATCCTCTCACTATTTCAACGACTCAGTGATTCAATCCGCAAAATCGCACGGTACGGAATGTCACAAATTATGATGAGCCTGGTTATCTCTGACTGGCTACGGTGATGTAAATATGATAGAATGGGGCAGAATAAATTCAGAAATGAGTAAGGGAGCATATCTATGAAAGTTTTCATCAGCGCCGATATTGAAGGCATTACCGGGACAACTCATTGGGATGAGGCGGATAAGAAGAATCCCGACTACGCTGAGTTTCAGGAGCAAATGACCGCTGAGGTCGTCGCGGCGTGTGAAGGGGCGACTGAGGCCGGGGCCTCGGAGATTTGGGTTAAAGATGCGCACGCTTCAGCCAGGAACCTCATCGCCGCCAAATTGCCGAAGGATGTCAGGCTTATTCGGGGCTGGAGCGGTCATCCATTTCTGATGGCGCAAGAGCTTGATGAAACGTTCCAGGCGATGTTGATGATTGGTTATCACTCACGGGCGGGTTCTAACGCCAATCCCCTGGCCCACACTAATACCGGCAGCGCGGCTTATATTAAAATCAACGACCATTATGCCTCGGAATTTCTGGTGCATGCTTATGCGGCGGCGCTGGTCAATGTGCCGGTCAGGGTTGTTCAGTTCTAAGATGCGGTGTATTTTTTGAACCGCCAAGAACGCCAAGGACGCAAAGAATTTATAAAAATCTTGGCGATCTTGGCGTTCTTGGCGGTAAAATCACCAGCGATTGGTGAGAACTGAACAGCCC
>JAJRVO010000703.1 GCA_024277275.1 Chloroflexota bacterium | reverse complement strand
TAGGCTGTGGATGCCAAACCTGTCGCGGGTAGAGGTTTGACGAGAAAGGTTGTAAAAGGTGGAAATATCGGTCTCGTCGCCGTGGCGGATGGTCACTCCTTTTCTTTTAGCCAGCCGGATATTGTAGCGGGTTTTCTGTTTCATTGCAGCCAGAATTGAGTCTTCATCGCCGCTGATATCGATGACAAGGGAGGCTTGGGGTTGAATGGCGCCGGCGGGGATGAAACCGGCCTGATTTAGAAATTTGGTCAAAGCCTGGGCCTGTTCAAATTCAAGCCCTGAGTTTTCATCCGGGTCGCAGGCATCCGGTTCTACTTTAAGGAAGATGGCCCGGTGTTTTTTTGCTTCGGCGTGAATGGCGGCAAAAATCGCCCGACATTGGTCGGCGTCGCGCCAATCGACGATAGGCCCTTTAGGGATGTAGGCAATGGTTGGACCAAAGGGGAGGGTCTTTTTTTTCAGAAGGCGTCGAAACAGAATTTGAGCCGCTGCGCCATTGGCTTGAACTCGTCGGGGAGTCCAGCCGAAATCATTTTTTAGTTCGCCCCAGGCCCGGCTTTGTAGCAAATGACCGTTGTTGGCGGCAAGATAATCGCCCCATTGAGAGGAGGAATCAATTGAAGAGTTTTTCATAACAGACAGTATCTAAACCGACTTGCGATTTTATATTTTGGATTTACGATTAAGATTACTCAAGCAAAATCCAATCGTCAATCGTAAATCGTCAATCGAAAATTGGTCTCTGGCAAAATTGGTTACAAAGAAAGTTCGATGATTTTTTGTCGATGTGAAAGCCTGAGACGCTAAATAACGATGAATGATTCTTCTTTGCCAAGCATTATACCATTGCCTCAACTGCGGAGCGAAACTGATGTAACGCCTTATAGTATTACCCCGCAAGATTTGCGTTGCCCGTGATAATCTTTGCTCATTGCTCATTGCTCATTGCTCATTGTTCATTGCTCATTGTTAATTGTTAATTCGCGGCTTGCCGCCTTATGTGATAAAAAGAACAATTCAATTTCCCTGTTCTTACAAAATGTGTTAGAATGGCGGGCGTCTTAACTCAGCTTCATGCCACACCCTATTTTTGGTTTGCCTAATGTTGAGATTTTGTTGGGGTAGTGACACACGTTATAGTCACCGCTTGGTGATTGGCTTTATTACTGAGGAGTGGTTTTATGCTACAAGAGTTTGAATTTCTTGGCGTATTGGGAGCCATTACGCTAACCATCCCCGTTGTAACCCTTATCATTGCCTGGCTACTTAGGCCCAAAAAACCCAACCCCGCCAAACAAGAAACGTATGAGTCTGGTATTAAAACTATTGGCGATACCTGGGTGCAATTTAAGGCTCAATATTACATTTACGCCATTATATTTGTGGTTTTTGATATAGAGGCGGTTTTCCTGTTTCCCTTTGCCGTGGCGCTAAGGCAGTTGCCTTTGTATTCCTTAATTTGGGCCATTGTTTTTATTGTGCTTTTGTTTGACGGTTTGCTTTATGGCTGGCGCAAAGGGGCTTTGCACTGGAATTAAAATGAGCTTTTACAACTCGTTCCCAAACCGGAGTTTGGGAACGAGTTGTAATGAATCTTTCTGATTGAAATTTATGGAGACAAGTATATGCAGTCATTGATTGATTGGGTTCTTAGTTTTCAAAACCCCTGGCTGACAGAACCGATTGTCAGGCTTTTGTCACATCTTGTTTTTGCCCCTATTGTTGCCGTAGCGGCCCCGGCAGCGCTGATTATCTTGACCTGGTTAGAGCGCAAAATTATTGGCCGCATTCAGAATCGACTTGGTCCTAACCGGGCCGGTCCTTTTGGCTTGTTTCAAGCCTTTGCCGATATGGTCAAGATGTTCACCAAAGAGGATATAACCCCGGCTAACGCCGACCGTATTATATATAATATGGCTCCGGGTTTGGGTGTTATCTCTTCTATTATGACTTTTGCCGTTATTCCTTTTGTGCCCGGTTTCCTGGGGGCCGATTTGAATGTGGGGTTGCTGTACATTGTGGCTATTGGCGGGTTAGGTACGCTGGCTATTTTGATGGCGGGCTGGTCTTCCAACAACAAGTACTCTTTGTTGGGCGCTTTCCGGGTAGTGGCTATGATGCTGACTTACGAAATCCCGATGGTGATGACCCTGATTGTGGTGACGATGGCAGCCGGTTCTATGTCGATGGCCGCTGTTGTTGAAGCCCAAAGCGGGATGTGGAACGTTGTCACCTTGCCGCTGGCCTTTGTTATCTTCTTTATGGCCGGCGTGGCCGAGGTAGGCCGTTCGCCCTTTGATCTGATTGAGGCCGAGTCTGAAATTATAGCCGGTTTCCATACAGAATACAGCGGCATTAAATTTGGCATGTTCATGATTGCCGAATACGTGCATATGTTTGCCCTGTCATTTTTTGCGGCGGTACTCTTTTTTGGCGGCTGGCAAGTGCCCTTTGTCGATGTGTCGTCCTGGTCGGGACCAATCGGGTCGATTCTTGGGCTTATTTCTTTGCTGATAAAGGTGTTCAGCTTTGTCTTTGTTATGATGTGGTTGCGGGGGACGTTGCCTCGCTTCCGCATTGACCATCTGCAAAATTTTGGCTGGAAGTTCCTGGTGCCGGTGTCGCTGTTTTTGGTGATTGTGGTGGCGGTTGTGATCAGAATGTTTGCGCCCGGTAGCGATGTTTCAGTAGCCGGTCCACTGAGCGGCCTGGTTCCGTTTGGCGAGTGGGTGGCGCTGCTGGTAGCCAATGTTCTGGTGGTGGTTGTGTCTCTCTTTGTGGTGTCAAGAGTCGCCCGTAGTAGTCAAGATAAAGGCTTGCGGGCAGTGGCAGCCATTGAAGGCGTGTCGGCCAAGTAAACCGGCTAATTGCCTTTTTCCTAAACTCCAGTTTGGGAACAAGAAAAACAAGAAAATAGTACAACATCTAATTTTTTAACTGGAAGGGTTTGATTATGCCTTTTGACCCATCTCAAATACCTATTGTGCAAATTGTCTTTTTTGTGATGACAGCTTGCGCTATTGGCGGCGCAATAGGTGTGGTAAGTAGTCCAAATCTGTTTCATAGCGCGCTCTATCTGGTTTTATCTTTGTTTGGCGTAGCCGGGTACTATGTATTACTCAGCGCCGGATTTTTGGCCGTTGTTCAATTAATGGTGTATGTGGGGGCCATTGCCATCCTGATTCTCTTTGCCATTATGTTTGCGCGTCGCCTTATGGGGCAAGGCGAGAATCAAAATAATCAACAGTGGTGGCTTAGTTTGCCCATTGTTATGATATTGTTTGCGGTTCTTGTCGGCGTGGTTAATACGGTCAGTTGGCCGGTTAGCGGCGCAGAACCTACCGGCGATACAGTGATGGAATTGGGACACGCCTTTTTGGGGAGCTATCTGATACCTTTTGAGGTGGTTAGCATCCTGCTGTCTGTGGCCCTTATTGGCGGTATCTTCCTGGCTCGTGAAAAAGTTGAAGCAGAGGAGGCCTAGTAAAATGATGCCCATTCCTTTATCGTGGTGGTTAACGGTTTCAGCGGCGCTATTCTCTATTGGCGTTTATGGCGCGCTCTCGCGCAAGAATGCCATTGGCATTTTGATGGGAATAGAGTTGGTGCTGAACGCGGTCAACATTAATCTGGTAGCCTTTTGGCGATACATTGCCCCAACCGATATATCGGGGCAGGTTTTTGCCATTATTGTTATCACCGTAGCTGCGGCTGAAGCGGCAGTCGGTTTAGCTATTATTATTGCTCTATATCGACGTCGCCAGACAGCGGTTGTGGATGACTTGGATTTGCTTAAAAATTAGCGGTAATTCGGTTATTGGTAATTAGTAATTGGTTACTGATTACTAATTACCAATTACTAATAACCAATTACTAAGCAACTAATTGAGAGTTGAGAAACAACTATGGATTTTTTGTTTAACTTAATCTGGTTAATTCCGGTATACCCATTGTTGGCTTTTGTCATCATTGTTTTAGGGTTAAATCGCAACAAAAAGGCCAGCGCCTGGCTGGCGGTTGGGGCAATGGTCCTGGCCACTATTCACTCCTGGGGCATTGTACTCGGTACTATGGGGGCCTATGCTGCCGACGCTCATCAAGGTATACATATTGATGGCTGGCAATTACCCCTTCCCTGGTTGCCGACAGGATTAAGCCTCTTTAACATGGGCTTTGCCGTGGATGGCTTTACCGCCGCTATGCTCTTTATGGTTCCTTTTGTCTGCCTGATGATCTTTATCTATGCCACCGAGTATATGGAAGGGTACGATGACGACCACGGCTATGACCCGGACCACGGCCACTTTGGTCGCTACGCCCGCTTCTTTGCTTATGTCTCGCTCTTTGCGGCGGGGATGCTTATGCTGGTCATTGCCGACAACCTGCTCCTGCTCTTCATTTCCTGGGAGATTATGGGGCTTTGTTCCTACCTGTTGATTGGTTTCTGGTTCGACAAAAAGTATCCCGATGAGCATGAAGTGGCTACACCGGCCAACCCGCTACAAGCCCTGGTTTTCTGGCGATATGCCGGTCCACCGAAAGTCGCCCCCAGACTGGCCGCCCTCAAAGCCTTTATGACCACCCGCGTGGGCGACACCCTCTTTTTCTCCGGGATGATGATTTTATGGAGTTACGCCGGTACGCTCACCTTCCGTGATATTTTTGAGCCGGCTATGTTAACCCACCTGGCCGAAATGACCTTGTGGGGGATGCCGGTCGCCACGCTTAGCGCCCTGCTTATCTTTGCCGGCGCGGTGGGCAAAAGCGCTCAATTCCCGCTCCACGTCTGGCTGCCCGATGCAATGGAAGGCCCCACCACCGTTTCCGCCCTCATTCACGCCGCCACAATGGTTTCGGCCGGCGTTTATCTGGTGGCCCGCATGCTGCCGCTGATGTCTACCATTGAAGGCGGTCCCGCCCTGCAATGGATAGCCATTATTGGCGCAATCACGGCGGTGATGGGCGCAACCATCGGCATAGCCCAATACGACATTAAGCGCGTTTTGGCCTACTCCACCATCAGCCAGTTGGGCTACATGATGATGGCTCTGGGCCTGGGCGGGTTTTTAGCCGGTATTTTTCACCTCATCGCCCACGCCTTCTTCAAAGCCCTGCTCTTTCTTGGCTCCGGTTCAGTTATCCATGCGATGGAGCACGGCGCCCACCACATTAACGACCACCACACCGACCCCCAAGATATGCGCAATATGGGCGGCCTGCGTCACAAGATGAAGGCCAGCTTTTGGGCGTACCTGGCCGGTACGCTGGCCCTGGTCGGCATCTTCCCCTTTGCCGGGTTCTGGAGCAAGGACGAAATTTTGGCCGAAGCCTTTTTGCACGGTTTTGGCGACCATGGGACTCCGCTTGCCTTATGGGTTTACGTGGCCGGGGCTGTTGGGGCTATCTTTACCGCCTTTTATATGGGGCGACAAATAGGCCTGGTTTTTGCCGGTAAACCCCGCACCGAGATAGCGGCCCATGCCGTTGAGCCGGGCAAGCGTATGACGTGGCCGCTCTTGGTATTGGCTGTGTTTGCCCTCTTTATTGGCTTTATCAACATCCCGTCCGATTTCCCGGTTATTGGTCACGGCTGGTTCCACGGCTTTGCCGGCGAGGTCCATGCCTATGCCACTGAAGACGCCGTAATAGACCACGGCGAGGAGGCAGAGGCACATCAAGGTGAAGAGGCAGCAGAACACGGCGAAGATGCCGCAGTAGAACACGGCGGCGGAGCAGCCCCGGGGCTTTCGTTGGCTGCCGTTCCCTTTAACTGGACTGTAGCCATCAGTTCAACCTTGCTGGGCCTATTCTTCTTTTCTCTGGGGTGGTGGCGTTACTCCCGAGTTCACAGTCCCGAAGCCAAAGACCCGGTCCAACTCATTCCGGTCATTGGAGAGCCGCTCTTTACCCTGTGGTACAACAAGTATTACTTTGATGAAATTTACCGGGGTATGATTATTTACCCGGTTATGTGGCTGGCCGATTTCTGCGGCAAGTTTGATTACGATTGGGTGATCAACCCCATTGTCAATCTCTTTGGTCGCGCTACCGTTGTTATAGCCGACGGCTCCGGCGTTTTTGACAAGGAAGGCATTGATGGCATTTTTGTCAACGGTATTCCGGGGTTATTCAAGAAGTTTGGCGGCCAGTTACGCCTGCTTCAGACAGGTCGCGCCCAAAATTATTTGTTAATTTTGATTATTGGATTTTTAATCTTGATTGGTATTTACCTGGCCTTTTTCTCTGGTCAGGGAGCCAATATTGCAGCCTTATAAATTAGCGCATGTATTCTCGTTCCCAAACTGGAGTTTGGGAACGAGGTCACGCCGGTTTTTCTTGTTCTCAAATTCCAGTTTGGGAACAAGAAAAGAATTAAGTCAATTTGGACTAAGTATTAAGGAGAATTGATCCTGATGCCATATTTAACTTTAATGACCTTTCTTCCCTTGTTGGGGGCTATTATCATAATGATGCTCCCCAAAACTCAGGAAAAACTCATCAAAAATCTGGCTATTGTATTCAGCTTACCTTCATTCGTGATTTCTATCATCTTGTGGTTTTTTTACAATCCGCAAATAGGCGGATATATTGCGCTTGAAGAGGGAAGCTGGATTCCGGCCATCGATGTTTGGTACCGCATGGGAGTTGACGGCCTGAGTCTTCCGTTAGTAGCGTTGACCACGTTGCTCACCGTCCTCAGTTTATGGTACTCGGCTCGGGTTATTCACAAGCGGGTCAAAGAGTTTTTTGCCCTGTTCCTGATGCTGGAGATGGGCATGTTGGGCGTCTTTGTGTCCCTGGATTTGGTCCTCTTCTACTTTTTCTGGGAAGTTGGCCTGGTGCCGATGTTCTTGCTCATCGGTATTTGGGGTCAGAAAAAGGACCGCCCCCAATACTCTGCTATTAAATTCTTTATGTATACCCTGGTTGGCTCCGTGGCGATGTTGCTGGCTTTCATCGGCCTTTATATTGCCACCGGTACCTGGGACATAACTCAGCTTCCGTTATTAATAGGCGGTACGTTCCTGGATGGCAGCGACCCGGCCAACCTGGCCGTGGCAACTGTAGCCTTCTGGGCCATCTTTGTGGCCTTTGCCATTAAGGTTCCGCTGTGGCCCTTCCATACCTGGTTGCCCGATGCTCATACCGCGGCTCCTACCGCCGGGTCGGTTATTTTGGCCGGGGTGCTGTTAAAGTTGGGCGGCTACGGTATGATTCGTATTCTTATCCCCGTATTCCCGCACGTTTTTCAAAAAATGGCCTACATTGTGGCTGTTTTGGGCATCATCAGCATGGTTTACGGGGCGCTGGTTAGCCTGGCCCAGTGGGACTTGAAACGTCTCATCGCTTACTCTTCAGTCAGCCACATGGGCTACTTTATTCTGGGTCTGGCGGCCTCTGTTGCCTTTTACCCGGAAGCGACTGATGCAGTAGCTACCAGTAGAGTTATCGCCCTCAACGGCGCGGTTTTGCAGATGGTCAACCACGGCTTGATTACAGGCGGCCTCTTTTTCCTGGTCGGCGTTATTTACGAGCGAACCCACACTCGCGATTTGAAAGCCTATGGCGGCTTGTCGGCCAAGTTGCCGGTTTATTACGGGGTGATGATGGTCACGGCTTTTGCTTCGCTTGGTTTGCCGGGACTGGCCGGCTTTATCAGCGAGTTCCTGGTCTTCCGGGGCGCTTTCCACATTATGCCCGGTTTTGCCATTGTCGGGGTGCTGGGTATTGTGTTGACGGCAGTCTACATCCTCTACAAAATCATTCAGCACGTCTTTCTGGGTGAATTCAGCGAAGAGAAATGGAACAAGATTTTTGACGCCGGCCACTGGTCCTTCAAGACGGACATGGACCCCTTTGAGTTGATAACAATGGCCCCGCTTCTGGTGGGGATGATTGTCATCGGCATTGCCCCGTCTTTCTTGTTATCGATTATTAATGCCGCCAGCGTAGAAATTTTAAGCGTGGCGTTTGGTTCCTAACTATTGCCGTCTCGTTTTTCTCGTTCACAAACTCCAGTTTGGGAACGAGGGGAACAAGACAAATCATTATCTAAAAAACCTACGGTGCCCGTAGGAGGTTGAACTTGAACGAATTACTGTTACTTTCGCCTGAGATTGTTATTACTATTGTGGCCTTTGCCGTACTCACTCTGGATATTATCTGGAAAGGCGACCAAAGAAGCGCAAAAATTTTACCCTGGGTGGCTTTTGGCGGGGTGGTTGTGGCCTTGCTGGCAACACTCAACGTTTGGCCTGCGTCCAGCAGCGAGTTTGGCATAGCCACCGATTCCGCGGGCCTTATCCCGATAATGGCCGTCGATAAAATGGCCCTTTTCTTTAAGGTTATGGCCCTGCTGACGGTTGCTTTGGTGGGTTTGAGCGCGGTTGAGTATATTGAAAAGAACTCGCCGTTCCGGGGCGAGTTTTACGCCTTGACCCTGTTTGCCGGTTTGAGCCTGATGTTCCTCTCAAGCGCCACCAATCTGGTGATGATTTATCTGTCTCTTGAATTTCTGTCGATTACCAGCTATATTTTAACCGGCTATCTGCGCCGGGATAATCGCTCCATTGAGGCGGCCTTAAAGTACTTTCTCTATGGCGCTCTGGCCTCTGGGGTGATGTTGTATGGCTTCTCGCTTTTGTACGGCGCAACCGGCAGCGTAGACCTGGCTACAATTGCCGTCAACTTGGGGTCGGCCAATGTCTTTTTGGTCGTGGCGTCGGTGACGTTGATTTTGGCCGGTTTTGGCTTTAAGATTGCGGCGGTTCCCTTCCACCAGTGGTCGCCAGACGCCTACCAGGGCGCGCCGACTCCAATCACCGCGTTTCTTTCCGTGGGTTCCAAGGCGGCGGGCTTTGCCGTGCTAATCCGGGTGCTGGTGGTTGCTTTACCCGCCTATAGCTTTAACTGGACGGTTATTTTGTCGATGGTGGCAATTTTGACGATGACGGTCGGTAATTTGACCGCTCTCTGGCAAAAGGATATGAAACGGATGCTGGCTTACTCTAGCATTGCCCAGGCCGGCTATATGCTCATTGGCCTGGCTGCCTTCACGTCCCAATCCAGCGATAATTGGTCTAACGGCGTGCAAGGTGTTTTGTTGTTCCTGTTTGCCTATCTCTTTACCAACCTGGGTGTATTTGCGGTGGTCATTGTGCTTGAAAATAAACTGGGTACCACCAACATCGCTGATTATGCCGGCCTAATCCGGCGCTCTCCCTTCCTGAGTATTGCTCTGGTCATTTTCTTCCTCTCTCTGATTGGCATTCCGCCTACGGGCGGCTTTATGGGCAAGTTGCTGGTTTTTGGCGCGGCCATTGATCAGAAGCTTTACGTACTGGCCGGGATTGGTATTCTCAACAGCGTCATCTCAGTTTACTACTATTTTGGCGTGGTTAGGCAGGTCTTTTTTGCCCAGGAATCGGATGAGACGCCCATTCAACCCGGTTTTGTGATGAATGCCGTGATTACAGTGACTATGGTTATGACGCTGATACTGGCTCTGTATGGTCAACCCTTCATTCAGTTTGCCACTGATTCGGCTGATATTTTAGCCGCAACTTTTTAGTACAATACTATACAGTAAACCCACACCCCCTGGTCAGTTTTGTCAGGGGGTGTTTTTGTTGTCTCCCCAATATTTATCGCTCTTCAATCTCCTACAATGGTTGCAATCCAACATGTCATTTTGAAATATTTGCATACTTCATTCGCCTCACGTATAGTACACACTTGGATACCTATTGAATACAAGGAGGGATTACTTGGAACAAGAACTGTTTGACACACTGAGTCAGCTTGAGATGCGCGATCAGAAAGAACGTATGCAAAACCTGCCCTCAGCGGAACGTATCCGGGCAATGGACCCTGATGCGGCCAAATTGGTATCAATGCTGGCTGTTTCTAAAAAAGCGCAAAACATTGTCGAGGTGGGGAGCGGCGTTGGCTACTCTACTTTGTGGTTGGCTTACGCCGCTTCTATTACGGGAGGCAAAGTTGTTGCCTGCGAACTTGACCCGGCTAAAGCTGATGAAACTCGCGCCCATCTGACGCAGGCTAATCTGGTCGACTATGTTGAAGTTTTGACCGGCGACGCCCGCGAGGTGTTGCGCCGGCGTGAGGGGCCGCTTGATTTTGTTTTGCTCGACGGAGCCAAAGCGCAATATGAGACCTACTTCGACGCAGTTTACAAGCGGCTGGGGGTTGGAGCTATGGTTGTGGCTGATAATGTTGTTTCTCACGAAGATGAATTATTGGACTATGTAACTTACGTTCAAAACCATCCCAAACTAGAAAGCGTAACCGTACCCGTAGGTCGGGGGCTGGAGATTACCGTGAGGATTTCTGAGTAGCGGCAGAGGAGCGGGGGAGCAGGGGGGCGGGGGAGCGTTGCTTTGTCTCGTTCCCCAACCCCAGTTTGGGAATGAGGATGGGGAAGCGCCTTTGCCTATAGGAGTAGGGAAAAATAACCCAAAATCCAAAATCTAAAATCCAAAATCCAAAATCCGTAATAATTCTTTTCCTGGACGGCGTTGGCCTCGGGGATGCTGATCCCGAGGTCAATCCATTTATGCACGCTGAGATGCCGGCAGTGCAAGCGTTGTTGGGGGTATCTGGTTTAACCCGTGAGGCAGCCGGAACGGTGAATGGCCGGGCGGCCTTGTTGGGCTTAGACGCTTTGTTGGGCGTGCCGGGTTTGCCTCAATCGGCTACGGGGCAAACGGCAATTTTGACCGGCCAAAACGCCGCCGCCGCGTTGGGCGAGCATTACGGCCCCTACCCAAATCAACAATTGCGCGACATGCTGGCCCAAGATAGTCTGTTTAAAACAGTGTTGGATGCGGGTCTGTCTGCGGCCTATGCCAATGCCTACCCGGATCGATTTTTGGGGCGTGTCAGCCGGGACAAGGGGCGTTTGAGTGCCAACACAAATGCAGCGTTTATGGCCGGGCTTAAATTACGCAGTGGCCGGGATTTGCAGCGGGGACGAGCAATTAGCGCCGTGTTTAGCAACGATTTTTGGCCTGAGCCGGACGTGAAGTTGCCGTCTCTGACCGCTTACCAGGCCGGAGGGCAATTAGTTGCCCTGGCTGAAGATCACAACCTGACATTTTTTGAATTTTGGTACTCTGATATCTTGGGCCATAAAATGGACCGTGAGCAGTCGCTAAAAATATTGGGGATGCTGGATGATTTTTTGGCCGGTATTTTGGATAGTATGGACTTTGAAAATTCGCTGCTGCTGGTAGTCAGCGATCACGGCAACCTTGAGGATTGGACAACCAAGAAGCATACCTACAATCCCTCGCTTACTATGCTGGTAGGGGCTGGAGTTGAAGGACTTGTGCCCAGGCTCCACTCGTTAATGGACATTAAACCGGCGGTTTTGTTTTATCTGTTTGGGTAAGGGTTTTTAAGAAAACCGATAGATTTCAGACTTGGTTCTTTTGCGCGGCGGGAGTGGGTCCAATGTCAAAAAAGAGGTTCCTTTAAAGAGCTTTTTTGCGCCCAGATTTTTTACGGGGAGGACGCAACTGTCGACAAGATGTTCGGAGTCAAATGATACCTTGTCGCCTACGCTAAGGCCGGGCATAGGCATAAGCCGGGCGCTCATCGGCTTGCCGGCCGATATAGAGAGGGCGGCAAGGTCTAAAAAAATGGCCCCGATTTGATCGGGTGTGGTATTGCCCGGGATGGGGATAATGTCGAGTCCGGCGTTACTTATAGCCGAGTATAGCAAGAG
Organism: Chloroflexota bacterium; assembly: GCA_024277275.1. GTDB lineage: Bacteria > Chloroflexota > Anaerolineae > 4572-78 > J111 > JAJRVO01. The sequence goes on along the minus strand of JAJRVO010000703.1, from coordinate 7,701 downwards.
ATCGTTCACGCTAAAATTGCCTTCGGCAGCGCGTTGAGCCAGGATAGTGTCTCCCATAACCGGCAACATTACGCCGGATAGACCGGTACGGGGAATATTAGCGCGTTGGATGGCATTCATCAAAAAAGCTATTGCCAGCAGGGTTCCACTACTGCCAAAAGCATCTACCCCCAGCGTTTCAATGGCTGCCCCAATGCTCCCGGTTTGGACAGGAACCGGGGTTAGAGAAAAGTCAATCCCTTTAAATCGAATTTGATGATCGTCTACAAGATCGTCTGCAATTTCTAAAATATGGGCGGAGACGCTTTCAATAGCCTCTGTTAGATGTTTGCCGGCTTCTCGGATAGAGCGCGCGTTGTTTATGGCGGTAATAGCCAGATCGGCGGCCTCCGTGGCGATGATAAAGTAGGAGTCGCCGCCGTGATGGTAGGCAGCAAACGGCGATGGCACATTGGGAGGCACATTAGCCAGAGCGCCTAACCGTAAATTGCCCAGGCCGTTGGGAGTTGTGTGGGCGACTTCATAAACCGCTTCGGCCAGAGCATGGGCAGCGCCTAAATTGACGCCGCCAAATTCATCTGCAAAAAGCACGCCGGAGAAGACTTTTTTTGTTTGGGCGATGAGTTGAGGCAGCGCGTGGATAGACATAAGCAGGGCCAGGGGTGTGGTAGCAATAACCGGCCCTATTGAGACAGAATCTATGTGATACTGGTCGGCCAGATATTCTAAGGTTTGGGCAAATTCAATGAGCAGTGTGGTATCAGGATAGCCCACTACGTCCAAAAAAGGGGGCGTAGCCAGGCAAAGCGATTCTACTGAAAAACCGGCTTCCGAGAAGCGGAGGCGGGCATCGGTTAAAAAACGGGCAGCGCCGGCAATGCTGCCTTTATCAAAAGGCCACGTTAGAGGGATGAACGCGGTTATTGTGCGAATTTTCAAATTTAATATCCCCGGCCTACGCCTCTGTAGGTAAAGCCGTAGTTGGTCATAATATTTGCATCATATAGGTTACGACCATCGATAAAGATGGGCTGGCGCATAAGGGATTTGATACGCGGCATATCCAGATGCTTAAACTCGTTCCATTCTGTTAGCAAGACCAGTGCATCACAATCGGTAGCCAGATCATATGTATCCTTGGCCATTTCCAGATTGGGGATCATTTTAGTAGCGACCGTCATAGCCACAGGGTCGTACCCTTTGACAATGGCATGTTCACGTAGCAAGGCGCGTCCTATTTCTGCGGCCGGCGCTTCGCGCATGTCATCGGTATTGGGTTTAAAGGCCAGCCCCAATAGGCCAATTACTTTATCTTTAAGTTTGCTTCCCAGTAAGTCTCGTAGCTTTTGAATGACGTGAATACGCTGATATTGGTTGATATCCATAACCGCTTTAAGCAGTTGGGGATGTGTGCCGTGTGTTGTGGCCATATGAGCCAGGGCTTTTACGTCTTTGGGAAAACACGAGCCGCCATAACCTACTCCGGCATCCAAAAAGTGATGTCCAATACGCTTATCGTAGCCCATCCCGGCGGCCACCTCTTTCACATCGGCCCCTAATTGTTCGCAGACGTTGGCAATTTCATTAATGAACGAGATGCGAGTCGCCAAAAACGCATTAGAGGCGTATTTTATCATTTCCGCCGTGCGCAGGTCGGTGATGATGATTGGGGCGCGGAGACTGAGATAAAGTTCCGCTACTTTGTTGGCTGCGTCGCGGTCAAGAGAACCCAGCACAATACGATCCGGGGCCGTCATATCTGTAATGGCAGAGCCTTCGCGCAGAAATTCAGGATTTGAAACAACAGAAAAATCAATGGGTTCTGGTTGGTTGGTTCGCACAATATCAGACACCCAATCGCCGGTGCCTACGGGAACGGTGCTTTTATTGACAATGATCACAGGGTGTTTCATGGTTTTGGCAATCGATTCAGACGCTTGACCCACGTATTGCAGGTCGGCTTCGCCATCTACGCCTTCCGGGGTTCCTACAGCAATAAATACAAATTCGGCCTCGGCCAGGGCAGTGGCGTAATCGGTGGTAAAAGCCAGACGTTTGGCCTGCACGTTACGCTGAATCATCTCGTGCAAGCCAGGTTCGTAAATGGGAACCTGACCCGCTTTCAACATTTTGATTTTTGTTTCGTCGATGTCCAGGCAGCAAACCTTGTTCCCCAAATCGGCAAAGCTGGTGCCTGTAACTAAACCTACGTAGCCGGTACCAATTACTGTAATGTTACGCATAGTGTAATATCCTTTTTCTTTTTAAGGGGTGGTTTATAGTATCTTATCAATTGAGTCCTTGCTTTTTGGGCAAGAAAATTCAGGTTATCCGGGGAGTAGGAAGTAGGGAGTAGGGAGTAGAGATTTTTCCCTTACTTCTTACTTCTTACTCCTTACTTCCTACTTCCCGCCTGTTTGGTTCTGGCTTGTCCAGGTTAGGGTACGGGAATTGATTTTAGATTTTTGACGAATGACCAACGACGAACGACGAGCAGCGTGAATATACAAGGTTTTGTTTTTCTATCGTCATTTATCGTTTGTCAGGTAGAAACGTTATCAACTAGTACACGGCGGCGTAAATCCTTCGGTAGTTTATGGAGTGAAAAAGTGCACTTTTTCACTCCATAAACTAAGCAACGCGCTGCTTGTAACTACCGAAAGACTTCCGCCAAGCTGTACTAGGCAGTGAACCATCCCGTATTAGGAATAATTTAGTAATGAGAATTAAATAACTGTCCCTCAACATTGTAATTGGTAAATGGTAATTGGTTATTAAGCCAATCCCTAATTACTAATTACCATTTACTGCGCTCTGAAATGAGACAGTTATTTAATCCCGATTCCTTATCTACTTTCTTGCATTAACATCCGTGCTACTCGTCGACCAATTTCTACGGCATAGTTTGTGCCTCTGTCCCAGGGATAGACCTGGCTCATGCTGGCCCAGTACAGGCCGGGAATTGGTGTTTCTAGCGGGGGAATATTAGCGCTGTGATTGATAGATGGTACAGGTTGCGCATATTTAGCCTTAAAGAGCCAACTCTCTTTGACCCAACTTTCATCAAAATCGGGATTGAATCGAGTTAAAGTCGGCAAAAATTGAGCCAAAAGCTCTTCTTTAGTCAGGTTAAAGTACTCGTGGTCAGGGTTAAGATAATCACCGCAGTAAACAATGTGGTCATTATCATAGTGACGGCGATCAACATAATTGGTGTGTTCAACCAAAGCCAAAAAAGGAAAGCCTTCTTCTTTGGGCAGGTTAATCCAATAGTGTTGTTTGGTAAGTTGGCGCTTAAGGGCCAAAATAATAACTATGGCCCCCATTGATTTTAGCTCTTTTAAAGAAGCCAGATAATCGTCTGGCAGGGAGGGAACGAGTCGACTGATTAATTGGGGCGAGACGGTGACTAAAACACGGTCAAATATTTCTGTTTGCTTTTTAGCCGTTTCCCCATTGCCCGGAGTCGATTGGATGCGAAACCCCCCATTGGGTTGGGGGGCGATGTTTGTAATCTCTGCGTTAAGACAAATGGTAGCGCCTCGCTCTTGAACCTTGCGGGTCAGAGCGTCGGCAAATGCTTGAAAGCCTCCCTCAAAGTAGCCCAGTTTAAAGCTGCGTTTGTGCAGGCGCGCCCACATCCAGGCCATGTTGACCTCTTTATAGTAGTCGCCAAACTTACCCACCAGCAGAGGCTCCCATAGGGTTTTGTAGGCGGCTTTACCCATTGTGCGGAGCAGCCAATTGTGAGCGGTTTCTTTTTCAAGAGATTGCCAATTTTTTGTCAGGCGCAGGTATAGCCCTGTAAAACCAAATCTAAGTTTGGGGATGAGGGATAGTTTTGGAAAGAGAAGCATACGGGCAGGGCTGTCAAACGGATAGACTTTTCCATCGACGTAAATAGAGGTGACGGGGCGTGGAAAAAACACCTTGTCACGCTCGCCAATTTCGTCGATTAAATTGAGTATATCGTAATCGGTTTCAAACCAGTGGTGGTAGTAGTGTTCAAGATGCCAGTCCCACCGTTTAGACTTAAAGCCGGCGGCCAATCCGCCGGTATAGGGGGCCGCTTCAAAGATAGTAACATTGTGGCCTGCCCCGGCCAGATCATAGGCTGCGGAGAGACCGGCCAGCCCTCCGCCAATTACTGCAATTTTCATAAAATTCTTCCAAATGTAAAGGGGTTTTTTGCTTGGTTGCGCAAATGACGCATTTATTAAATGCTTTCTTTTTCTGGAGACTGGGGAGTAATGGGGATTTTAACAGGTTCAATTTCTGTCGGCTCAGATTCTTGGGTAGAACCGGCTTGAGTTTCGGCTACGGCTTTGCCAAAATCTTGCCAACTCATGCTTTGATACGTCATGTACCAAAAACCCAATAGGGTAATAGGGAGCCACAGGGCGGCGTGAAGCACCAGCGTATAAGCTGCGGCCACTGTTGGATTAACGCCAAAAACTTTTAATACCTCAATGCCGGGACCGTCAAAGGTGCCAATGTAGCCCGGCGCAGAGGGCAGCGTAGTAGCCAGGTTAACCACCCCGTTCATCAACATCAGGGCAAAAAAGCTAACGGTAAAATTAAAGGCGTACATGACAAACCAGTACTTAACCGTTTCCAGCAGCCAGATAATCACCGAGGTAAAAAACACCATCAAGATATCCCGCAGACTATTCAGGCTGCTTAACCCCTCCATAAACCTGTCGGCCAGGGTTAGTATTTTTGGCTGTAACGCGCCAGGCGCAAAGCGACTGATACCCCATTGGTAAATTTTACGGCTGGTTTGGGGTAGAGCGGCCATCATCAAAAAAACAATTAACGCGCCAAAAAAGGCCAGGCTGGCCAGCATAACGGTTTGACGCAGCCAATCGGGCAACCCCGGCGCAAAGGGCAGGGCGACAAAGACAAACAACAACATCACCAAGCCATCAAAAATTCGCTCTACCAAGATGGTGGCAATACTGGCGCTAATGCTGACCCCTTCTCTTTTCTTTAACACGTAGGCCCGAATGACTTCCCCGGCCCTGAAGGGGTAAACGTTATTTCCCATATAGCGAATAACCACAATTGGCCACATGGCCTTTAAAGGAATCGGCTTGATTGGTCGCAGCAAATAATGCCAGCGCCATGTTCTGGCCCACACCCCAATAAAATAAACCCCTACGCCCGGAAGTATCCACCAGTAGTTGGCTGTGTGAATGTCAAACCATACTTGCCGCAGGTCTAGCCCGCGCAAAGCAATGACAACAAAAAAGGCGCTAATTACAGCGCCTAACCAAAATCTCCAACGTTTCAACATAGCGTACATTTTACCATTGAGGTTAGATTCAGCAAAATGATTAATGTGCGGCGTGTTCTTTACCGCGTAAAAAAATACCGCCTCCTTTTGGGGGGCGGTTTATTTTATCAAGGTTATCTTATTCTGGCTAAACGTGGTTGTCTAGGCGGGCATGGGGACGGTTTCGGCCGGTTTTACCGAACCGATAAGTACTCGCTCAAGGGTCATGACATGAGAGCATACGCCACGACTTTCAAAAAAGTTGCAGTCGCAGCTCCACTGGCCTTGGTTATAAGCAATTTCGTGTTCCTTATGGTCGCCTTCAAAAGTTACTTTGAATTTTTCAAAGGTAATGCGTTCCGGCTCCTGCGAATACAGGATAGCCTTTTCAATTTTTCCAATCATCCCTGAATCCATTGACTGATCTCCTTCTATTCGTTGAATTTTTATATAAAAAGGTTTTAAAGAACAAAAAAACACCGTCGCGTATACGCGCTCAGGTGTTTTTTAAACCGGAGTATTCGATTGGGTAAGAGCTATTACACTCATAATGGGGATTTCTCCAAACAAGCAGCCTTCGCCTGTCACACCGTTAAGTATAACGCTGTCGTCCAATGTTGTCAACCTTTTTTACCATACGGAATCCCTACGCTATTGTGTAATGCGGCACAATAGCACGACTTGGGATTTTTTGGGAAAAAGAATTATTTGACCTGTTCCTGCGCGGAAACGTTTCCGTTTTTAAGACAGCTATTTGACAAACAATAATCGAGGTGTATAATTGGCGCTACGTGTCGGAAACGTTTCCGTGTGTTGCCAACCTGGATAAAAAACAAAGGAGTTTGTTGTGGCAGCGACAATTCATGATGTTGCCAGAAAAGCAGGTGTTGGCATCGGTACGGTGTCCAGTGTTTTAAACAATAGCCGTCCGGTTAATGAGAAAACGCGTCAAAAAGTTTTGACGGCTGTTGCTGAACTGGATTTTGTACCGAACCCTAGTGGGCGCCGTTTATCGTTAGGGAAGACCCATACTATTGGGGTGGTTATTCCCTACTTTACCATTGCCTCGCAAATTGAGCGTTTACGCGGTGTGATGTCGGTGATTGCCGGTAGCGATTACGATATCAACCTCTTCACCGTAGAAACTATTCCACAGCGCAACAAGATTTTACAGACCGTGCCCCGTCGCGGTAGAATTGACGGCCTGCTAATCTTTTCTCTCAACCCCACCGAAGCTGATTTGCGTCGTATTCATCGACACAATATCCCAACAGTTTTAGTTGAGGCTTCTCACCCTGATTTGCCTCACCTCTTTTTAGACGATGTTGCCGCAGCCCAAACCGCCGTGGAACATCTGATTCAATTGGGACATCGTAAAATTGGCTATATTAGCGATTATCTGGATGACCCGTTTGGTTCTTTCTTTAGCCGTAATCGTTACCAGGGCTATTGCCAGGCGCTTAAAGCGGCAGACCTTCCCATTCAGCCTGAGTATCATCGTCAGGGCTGTTTTGGCCGGGAAGATGGTCGGGAAAAGACCTTTGAACTTTTAAATCTCCCCAACCCGCCCACTGCCATTTTTACCTACAGCGACGATATAGCCCTGGCCGTTTTAGAAGTTGCCCGCGACTTGAACTTGAACGTTCCCGGCGATTTATCTGTTGTTGGTTACGACGATATTGAACTGGCTAATTTTGCTCAATTAACCACAGTTCGGCAATATCTTTTTGAATCAGGAATTCAGGGCGTTGAGCTTTTGCTTGATACCATTGAACACCCTGATGCTCCTCCCTCTCATCACCAACTCCCTACGGAATTGATTGTCCGACGAACTACAGCCTCTCCTTCTCAATCAAATGACGCTGTTTCTTTGAAAAATAGAGATTAGTTTATTGGAGGTTGGCGGATTGGGGTTGACTTCTAATACTCTGGGTTAGACCTAATCTCCAATTTCCCACTTGTAAGAAAGGGGGTGATTATCGCAAGTAATTTTGTACAAGCTGACCCACACGCATCAATTTTTATTACACAATTGTTGTTTTCTAAATTAAGGAGGAAAGAAAAATAATGAAGAAAAACAAGCGGTTTTTGCTAACTTTATTAGTAGCAGTGGCTTTAATTGTGGCTGCCTGTGGCGGCGGAGCAACGCCTGCCCAGGAACAGCCCAAAGCCGAGGAACCCAAAACCGAAGAACCCAAAGCCGAGGAACCCAAAGCCGAGGAACCCAAAGCCGAGGAACCTAAAGCCGAAGAACCGGCTGCGGCCGGAGAAGGCACATTCCTGGACTGGAAGTCGGTTATGGATCTAAGAAATACTGTAACTGAAATTGTACACCCCAATAATATGGGTAACTATCCTGATAAAGCAGGTAACTTACAGCGAGTATTTTTAGAAACAGCATTTTCCTAATATGATAACCGACTTCC
>JAJRVO010000702.1 GCA_024277275.1 Chloroflexota bacterium | reverse complement strand
TTATGACCGGGTCAGCAAACGTTTTCTCCTCCCTTCCCTGGCTGAACTGATTGTTTTGAAAGCATCTTCCGATTCGGATTACGACGATACCAGTTAGCCATATTCACTTTGCTTCATCACCAATAAATTTGGAGAGGATACAAATTGAGCTTACGGTCACTCCTACCGCAGAAAGCGCATTCACCTTTTTGCATGACCGGGTGCAGCAAGCCGCCTACTCCCTGATTGCCGAGGCCGATAAACAGTCCATCCACTTAAAGATAGGCCGCCTGCTGCTGGCAAACACATCGCAAGCAACGTTAGAGGGCCAAATCTTTGATGTTGTCAACCAATTAAACCAGGGCGTTGAGTTGATTACGAATGAGGTCGAAAGAACGCGACTGGCAGAGTTAAACCTGACCGCCGGTAAAAAGGCCAAAGCCTCAACCGCGTATGAAGCAGCTTTGAAGAACTTTACAATTGGCATAGAGTTGTTGCCGGAAAACGCCTGGATAGCGGATTATCAACTAACGTTTGCTCTTTACATTGAACGATCTGAATGTGAATATCTGTGCTGAATTTACTATCGTCGCAAATGGCAATTTCGCTAGAGAACGCCCTGCTCTATGATGATATCAAACGCCACCGCGACCACCTGAAAGAGCTAGTAGCCGAGCGAACACAAGAACTTTCTCAAACCCTTAAAAATCTTAAGGCCGCCCAAAACCAACTGGTCGAATCTGAAAAGATGGCTGCTCTGGGCCAGTTGGTGGCCGGGGTAGCCCACGAGATTAGCACGCCGGTTGGCATTGGAATCACGGTATCCTCGGCGTTAGAAAATAAAACCGAAACGTTAGTTACCGCCTACCAGGAAGGGGAGTTGAAGCGCTCTGATTTAGAGTTGTACCTGGATACAGCCCTGGAAAGCAACCAACTTATCTTAAGCAACCTTCAGCAAGCGGCTGAACTGGTGCAGAGCTTCAAGCAGGTAGCCGTCGACCAGATTAGCCTGGAAAAACGCGTCTTTCCGATTAAGGCGTATCTTGAAAGCACATTAGTCAGCTTAGACCCTAAACTTAAGCAAGCCGGCCACGCCTTAACCATTAGTGCCGATGAAGCGCTAACCATTAACAGTTACCCCGGCGCTTTTTCTCAAATAGCAACCAACCTGGTAATGAATTCAATCACCCACGCCTATCAAAAGGGCGAACAAGGACGCCTGCATTTTGACCTGATGAAGGAACAGGATAAACTAACTATTGAATATACAGATGACGGCTGCGGCATTGGGCCTAAAAATATTAACAAGATATTTGACCCCTTCTTTACTACAGCCCGGAGTCAAGGGGGCAGCGGGTTGGGATTGCATATTGTTTACAACCTGGTAACTCAAAAACTAAAAGGCGCTATTAGCTGCGAAAGCCGGCCTGGATTAGGGACAAAATTCATTCTCACTTTACCGCTTTAGGCTTTTCCAAGATTTTAATTAACCGGAATTGATAAGGTGGTTAGGCTGATTTCCAGCAATGTCTGTAAAATAGAGCGAAAAGCTTTAAAGCAATGCACAGGCATAGGTCGATAAACATACTCTTGGCTCAGATTGATTTCTTTGCCGGTTAATTATTCTCTTGGCATTGCCTTAATCAGTTTTGGGAAGTAAATTATGACAAACACGCCCGACAACTCAATTGACGACAACAACTTGATCTTCGCCAACAACAATAAAGATTTAGCAAACGGCTCCAAAGCCCATTGGAAGATTATGATTGTGGATGATGAGGCCAACGTGCATCAGGCCACAAAACTGGTTTTAAAGGAGTTTACATTTAACGGCAAATCGCTGGCCTTTATCTCCGCCTACTCCGGGGAAGAAGCAAAACGTTTATTAAAAGCGCACCCCGATACAGCCACCATTCTGCTAGACGTGGTTATGGAAGAGGACAACACGGGCCTGGAGGTGGTTGAATATGTTCGCGACGTGTTGGGCAATAAGCTGGTGCGTATCATTATCTGCACCGGGCAGCCCGGCAAAGCGCCGGAAGAGTCCATTATTAAAAACTACGATATTGACGATTACAAACTAAAAACCGACCTGACCCTTAAAAAACTATCCTCGGCTATTGTGACGGCTTTAAGATCGTTTCAAGATTTAACGGAAATAGAAACCCATCGACAAGAATTGGAAAACCTGTATAAAAATTTAACAGAGAAGAATGTTAAGCTAAAAGAGGCCAATGAGCGCCTGCAACAAGAAATCATTGAGCGCAAACGGGTAGAAGAAAAAATCAAACGCCGTAATCACGAGCTGGCTCTACTTAACCAGGTTACAGCCGCTTCAGCCACTAATCTGGAGCCGGAAACCGTGCTGGAAATTGTCTGCAACGAGCTTGCCCAGCTTTTTAACATATACCAGGTACGGGCGGGTTTACTAAACGACGACAAAACAGCCGCAGTAATAGTGGCCGAATATTGGGCCGAGGGCAAACCGGCAATGTTAAAAAATATTATCTCCGTGGCCGACAGCCCTTCGTTTCAATATCTACTGGCTCACAAAACGCCGCTAATTGTAAATGACGTTCAAAATGATCCCCGTCTGGCCTCAACTCGCAGTTTAACGCGCCTGCGCAACACCGTCTCAATGCTTGTACTACCCCTCATCATCGAAGGCGAAGTGGTCGGCGGTTTGAGCTTGAGCGCCGTTGAAACACATAATTTTTCAACTGAAGAGGTCAACCTGGCCCAAAACGTAGCCAACCAGGTAGCCGGAGCGTTAACCCAGGCTCGCCTAACCCAAACCCGCCAACGGCTGACCACGGCTATTGAGCAAACCGCAGAAGGCATCATCATTACCGATACACAAGGAATCATTATGTACGTAAACCCCGCGTTTGAGCAGATTACCGGCTACAGCCGGGCTGAAGCCATCGGTCGAAACCCGCGCTTTCTCAAAAGCGGCAAGCACAGCGTCACTTTTTACCGGGATTTGTGGACCACCCTCACCGCCGGGCAAGTTTGGCAAGGGCGCATTGTAAACAAAAAGAAAAACGGCACGCTCTACACCGAAGAGGCCACCATTAGCCCTATCCGCGACGAGGGAGAAAATATTATTAGCTACGTGGCCCTTAAGCGTGATGTAACCCGCGAGCTAGAGTTGGAAGCTCAGTTGCACCAATCCCAGAAAATGAAGGCCATTGGCCAACTAGCCGGCGGCATTGCCCACGACTTTAACAACCTGCTAACCGCAATTATGGGTTATGCCGGGTTAGCCCTTGAAACATTACCCGTTGACAACCCCTTGCACGGCGATATCCAGGGCATCCAAAAAAATGCAGAACGGGCCGCCGACCTGACCGGGCAATTGCTGGCCTTTGCCCGCCGCCAAATTACCGAACCCAGAATTTTGAACTTGAACAACCTGATTCTTGATATGGACAAAATGTTGCGTCGACTCATTAGCGAAGATATTGAGCTGGTAACATTGCCCGCTCTTAACCTGGGAGCGGTTAAAATAGACCCGGTTCAATTTGAACAAGTGCTGGTTAACCTGGTAATCAACGCCCGCGACGCTATGCCCGACGGTGGTAAATTGACTATTGAAACCGCCAACGCATCCCTTCAGCAAAACTATACCGACCGGCACCCCGAACTAATACCGGGTGAGTACATTATGTTAAGTGTCAGCGATAACGGCGTCGGCATGAGCAATGAAACTCAAACCCATATCTTTGAACCGTTTTTTACTACCAAAGAAATGGGCAAAGGTACCGGATTAGGGCTGGCTACCTGTTTTGGCATTGTTAAACAAAACAACGGTCACATTTGGGTTTACAGCAAAGTGGGACAGGGAACAACCTTTAAAATCTATTTGCCCTGTGTTAAAGAAACGGCTGGCGCGCGCGTTATAATCGCTCACCCCGGCGGCTTACCCCAAGGCACAGAAACAATCCTCCTGGCAGAAGATGAACCATCGGTGCGCAGGTTGGCTGCCCGTATATTACGCCGGCAAGGTTACACTGTATTAGAAGCAATTAATGGCGAGGAAGCTATGCGCCTGGTTCAAGAGTATGAGGGAGAAATTCATCTGTTGTTCACCGATGTAGTTATGCCCCAAATGGGCGGTAAAAGGTTAGCAGATTGGTTGCGAGAAACACGCCCCAACGCTAAAATTCTTTTTACATCGGGCTATACAGACAACGCCATTATCCACCACGGAATGTTAGACGCCGGACTTGCCTTTTTGCAAAAACCCTTTGCTCCCGCCACCCTTGCTCACAAAGTGCGGTCGGCGCTGGATAGCCAGGATTAGAGTTAATCTTTATGAAGCGTAATACAGTAAATGGAGAACCGTTGATGATTTTGCTGGTTGAGGACAACCCGGCTCACGCCGAATTAATCATACGCAGCTTTAAAGCGCATCAAGTAGTTGGACAGATTCGCCACATTTTCAATGGAGAAGCGGCGCTGGACTATCTGTATCAACGGAAGGACTATGCTGACCCACAACAGAACCCACGGCCACACCTGATTTTGCTAGACCTTCGCCTGCCCAGAATTAACGGCCTGGAAGTTTTAAAGGAAATTAAAAAGGTCGATACGTTAAAAAAGATTCCGGTTGTTATCCTTACCACCTCTGCGGCAGAAGAGGATGTGGTTAGAGCCTACAACTATCACGCTAACAGTTATCTGGTTAAGCCGGTCGATTTTGATCAATTTACCCAATTGATGGATAACCTTGTTTTTTACTGGCTGGGTTGGAATCATCAACCTGGACCCTAACAATTGTTTTGGCTGAATAAAACGGAGAGAAATTTTGATGACTGGAAAAACAACACATATTCTACTGGTGGAAGATGAAGAGGCTCACGCTGAACTAATCCGCCGGGCATTTCAAAACCAAACCAGCCGGATGCGCTTAACCATTGCGGGCAACCTTCAAGAAGCGCGCGCCCACCTAGCAGATACCACTCCTGATCTGGTAATTGCTGATTTGCGCCTGCCCGATGGCGAAGGCAGCCAACTCTTGCCGGTTGACAAAGAAAGCTCGCCCTATCCCGTTGTAATTATGACCAGTCATGGAGATGAGCAGGTGGCCGTTGAAGCCATTAAGGCCGGCGCTCTGGATTACGTAGTCAAAACCGATCTGGCATTAGCCGCTATGCCTCGCGTGGCTCAAAGGGCGCTGCGCGAATGGGGTTACATCATCCAACGTAGAAAAACAGAGCGGGCGCTGCGCCGGGAGAAAGAGAGATTCCAGGTTTTGGTAGAAGAATCTCCGCTAGGTATATCAATTATAAAAACGGATGGCCGTTATGAATACGTCAACCCCAAGTTTATTGAGATGTTTGGATACACGCTTGAGGATATTCCTACAGGCAAAGCGTGGTTTAAAAAGGCGTTTCCAGATCGGGCATACAGAAAGGTTGCTATTTCAACCTGGATCGACGATTTACAGGGATCACAGTGCGGCGAGTCAAGACCTCGCACGTTTAACGTGATGTGCAAAGACGGTTTAGAAAAGATAATTTACTTTAGACCCGTAACGCTAAAATCCGGCGATCAGTTTGTGATTTGCGAAGACATAACCGACCGTAAACAGGCGGAAGAGAAGCAAACGCAGCTTGAAGACCAGCTTCGGCAGGCGCACAAAATGGAAGCCGTTGGTCAGCTTGCAGCCGGTATTGCCCATGACTTCAACAACCTGCTAACAGCCATCAACGGCTTTGCCGCCTTACTGCAATTTGAAATGTCGCCGGACGATCCCCACCAGGAATTTGTTGAGAAGATTCTGGGTTCAGGCCAGCGCGCGGCCAATTTGGTTAGCCAATTGCTGGCTTTTAGCCGCAAACAAATCATCAAACCCCAAATACTTAGTGTCAATACGGCGGTGGCCGATATGGACAAGATGCTGCGGCGCATCATTGGCGAACACATCCAGATGAAAACTATCCTTACGCCGGATTTATGGTACGTAAAGGTGGATCCGAGTCAAATTGAACAGGTTATTGTTAATCTGGCAATAAATGCCCGCGATGCTATGCCCGAAGGTGGCCGGTTGCTCATTGAAACAGCCAACGTGACGCTAGATGACGATTATGTCTCTAGCCACCTGGGGGCGCAGCCCGGCAAGCATGTTTTATTGGCTATTAGCGATACCGGCCACGGCATGAGCGATGAAATGAAGGCCCATATTTTTGAGCCTTTCTTTACCACTAAAGAGGTGGGCAAAGGCACGGGGCTGGGATTAGCCACCATCTTTGGCATTGTCAAACAAAGTAGAGGCAATATCTGGGTTTACAGCGAAGAAGGCGTCGGCACTACCTTTAAGGTTTATCTACCCCGCGCGGCAGAAACCGGGTTTCCATTGCCCCATACAGAGGTTGATGAAGAAATGCCGTCCGGCAGCGAAACGATTCTTTTGGTTGAAGATGACGCAGAGGTGCGTAGACTGACGCAACGGGTTTTGCAGGGTCAGGGCTACACGCTGTTGTCGGCGCAAAACGGCCAGGAAGCAATACAATTGGCCGCTCAACACCCCGCTCCCATCGGCTTGTTACTGACAGACGTGGTTATGCCGGGTATGAGCGGCAAGGCTTTAGCCGAGAAATTATCCCTAATACAACCCAACCTAAAAATGCTGTTCATATCCGGCTACACAGACAATGCCATTGCGCATCACAGAGTATTGGACCCGGAGGTCGCTTTTTTGCAAAAACCCTTTAGTCCCAAAGCGCTGTCCGGTAAAGTTCGGCAGGTTTTAGACAGTTGAGGACAAACGAGCAAAACAAAACCTCAAGGGTTTTAAAACCCTTGAGGTTTGGATTACCGCTTAATATCGTGATTGTTCAGCTTGCGCCCGTATCAGTTACTCATCAAACCGGGTAGCGGCTTGCATTAACTGGTAGATGCGGGGAATCATATCGGCGGGGTTGGGGTGGATGCCCTCTGTAACCAACTCGCTCTCAAAAAGCTGTTCAATCAATGGATTAATCAGGGCGTCATCGGCATTAGCCGCCAAACGAACCGACAGATTCTGGATAAGCGTATTACCCCGGTTGATTTCCAAAATCTTCTTGGGGATTTCATAATCATTACCCAGCAAACGCTGTACCCGCTGCATGTTAATATTCATTGCATCAGACGGGTTAACCAAACGGCAGGGGCTGTCGGTTAAAATCTTGCTCTCGCGCACATCTTCCACCCGGTCACCCAACGAGTCTTTGAAACGGGCAATAAGGGCCTCAAACTCATCGCTGGGGATAGCCTTTTCCGCCTCTTTTTCCTCTTTCGACTTTTCGGCTTCGGGCAGGTCAAGCCCGGCGTCATCCACATTTTTGAGCGGCTTGCCGTTATAGTCAGCCAGGCCAATGAGCATAAAGCTGTCCAGCGGGTCGGTTAGATACAGCACCTCAATTTCTTGCTTTTTAAAGTATTCCAAATGGGGGCTGCGAGAGAGTACGTTGTAATCGTCGCCAATAATATAGTAGATTTCTGATTGGTCCGGCTTCATACGGTCGGTGTATTCTGCCAACGATATCAAATCATCAATATTCTCACTCCGGCTGGATTGAAAACGAAGCAGGTCGGTAAATTTCCCTTTAGTGTCGGGGTCGGTGGCGATGCCCTCTTTTATAAAGCCGCCAAACTCAGTCCAAAAGGTGCGATATTTGTCGGCATCATCATCGGCCAAATCACTCAATTGGCTGACCAGGCGACGCACCAACACCCCCTTGATTTTCTCAATAACAGGTGTCGCCTGCACCATTTCCCGCGACACATTTAGCGGGATGTCCTCTGAGTCGACCACGCCCTCTATAAAACGCAAATACTTGGGCAACAGGTCTTTAAAGTTCTCCTGAATTAACACCTTGCGCGAGTAAAGTTTAAGGCCGTAATCTTCTTTGGTCCCAAACAATTTGTAATCTTTTTTAGACGGCACAAAGAGCAAAGCATAAAACTGAACCGGCGCGTCGGCAGAGGTGTGTATCCGCAGCAGCGGGTCGCCAAAATCCATTGTGGTTTGACGGTAAAAGGATTGGTACTTCTCCTCATCCACCTCGCGCGGCGATTGTCGCCAAATGGCCGTTTGTTCGTTGATTTGATTCCACTCGGTTGTGCCTTCGGTTTCACCTTCTGCGGGCGGTTTTTCTTCTTTGAGATAGATGGGGAAAGCCACAAAATCTGAGTGGGTTTTAACCACTTGCCTAAGCCGGTAGGTCTTGGCAAAATCTTTGGCTTATTCTTTTAACTTAATCTCAATAGTTGTGCCGCGTTCGCTTTTATCAGCCGGACCAACGGTGTAAGTCCCCTGGCCGGTTGAAGTCCAGACCACGGCTTCAGCGTCGGGCCGGTAAGAGCGAGAGGTTACCGTTACCTCTTGAGCCGCCATAAAGACGGAGTAAAACCCCACCCCAAACTGGCCGATGACATCGGCGGTGACGCCTTGCCCTTTCTGGCCGGCCTCTTCCATTGCCTTTAAAAACTCTTTAGCCCCGGAGCGGGCAATTGTGCCTAAACCGGCTACAATTTCTTCCTGGGTCATCCCAATGCCGGTATCGCGAATGGTTAGCATGTTGGCCTCTTCATCTATGTCCAGCCAAATGCCCAACTCGGCCTCCTCGTCCAGCACGTCTCGGTTGGTCAGCATCTCAAATTTAACCCGGTTGAGCGCATCCGAAGCGTTGGAGAGCAATTCTCGCAAGAAAATCTCTTGGCTGGTATAAAGCGAATGGACCAGAATATCGAGCAATTGTTGAATTTCGGCTCGAAATTCAACCTCGCTTACATCGGTTTCTTTAACGGTTTCTGTTGACATATGTGGTTACCCTCTCAAAAGTTTGTGGTAACTATTCAAGCATGTCATTTCGACCGAAGGGAGAAATCCCTACAACGATACATAAACCCGATAGGTCGCTGGAAAATCTAAAATTTAGCTATGAGGTTTATCCAGCAACCGGTTTGTCCAACAAACAGGCTTCCTATTGTAACGCCGCAGGGATTTCTCGGCTTGCAGCCTCGAAATGACATGGGGTGAATAGTTACAATTTGTGATAAAAATGTTTACATAGCAATGTTGCAATAGCAAGACGGAGCGCGGGGCAATGTTGACATTGCTTCAATCCGCACTCCTGGTCATACTACCTTATCTTTTGCGTTACTTACGCCTCGGTAAATTCACCTTCGACAACGTTTTCATCGTCGCCGGCTTTGCCGGCATCGCCGCTTGGGCCATCGCCGTTGGGCTGAGGCTGCGCCTGGGCTTGCTGCTGATAAGCGGCTTGCCCCAATTGGCTCAACGCCTGTTGCAAGGCTTCGCTGGCGTAAACAATTTGTCCCTTATCATCGCCTTCTAAAGCCTTTTTGACATCGGCTGCCTTGTTTTCTACTTCGGCCTTTAAGCCGGCATCGACGTCAGTCACCTCTTGTAGCGTTTTCTCTGCCTGGTATACCAGATTATCGGCCATATTCCGGGCTTCAATCATCGCTTTTCTATCCCGGTCGGCTTCGGCGTTCTGCTCCGACTCTTTGACCATCCGGTCAATCTCATCCTGGTTCAGGTTGGTGCTGGCGGTAATGGTGATTTTTTGCTCTTTGCCGGTGGCTTTGTCCAGGGCGTGGACATTCAAAATGCCGTTGGCGTCAATGTCAAAGGTAACTTCAACCTGCGGAATTCCACGCGGGGCGGGGGGAATTCCCTCCAGCCGGAACTTGCCTAAGGTCATGTTATCTACAGCCATTGCCCGCTCGCCCTGCAAAACGTGAACGTCTACCGCCGTTTGGTTATCATCAGCCGTGCTGAAGATTTCACTCTTTTTGGTCGGGATAGTGGTGTTTCGTTCAATCAGCCTGGTCATCACCCCGCCCAGGGTTTCAACACCCAGGCTCAACGGAGTTACGTCAAGCAGCAGCACGTCTTTTACATCGCCGGCCAAAACGCCGCCTTGAATGGCCGCGCCAATGGCAACCACTTCGTCCGGGTTTACGCCTTTGTGTGGTTCCTTGCCGCCGGTTAGTTTTTTGACCAACTCATTCACCATTGGCATCCGGGTTGAGCCGCCAACCAGCACTATCTCATCAATCTGGCTGGCCGACAGTTTGGCATCCTTGAGCGCCTGCTCAAAGGGAACCCTCACCCGGTTTAACAGGTCGTCGGTGATTTGCTCAAACTTGCTGCGGCTCAGTTTCATTTGCAGGTGCTTGGGACCGCTGGCGTCGGCGGTGACAAAGGGCAGGTTAATTTCCGTCTCCATCACGGTAGAGAGTTCAATCTTGGCTTTTTCTGCGGCCTCTTTTAAACGCTGCAACGCTTGCTTATCGTTACCCAAGTCAATGCCTTGCTCCTTTTTGTACTCGGCTACAATCCAATCGACAATGCGCTGGTCCCAGTCATCGCCGCCCAGTTGGGTGTCGCCATTGGTAGATTTTACCTCAATGACGCCATCGCCCACTTCCAGGACGCTCACGTCAAACGTGCCGCCGCCCAGGTCAAAGACCA
>JAJRVO010000701.1 GCA_024277275.1 Chloroflexota bacterium | reverse complement strand
ATTGCACAGTTTTTGGCCCTATTGTCCACGAGCTAAAGTGGCTAAGGAGTACCAATCCCCCGCTCATAAGCTCAATGGACGTGTTTACCACGACAATTGGTTACATAATCTCCTCATTTCGGCCTCTATGGGAGGTTTTTGCCAGTGACCACAGAAAACGTCAGAACCAGAAAATTATCCCTAATGTTGGTGTCGCCCCCGATTGGGCCTACAGTAAGATGGATGTGAAATAAGCGTGCAGCTTGCAGGTTTGCTTTGAGCGATAAGATTAGAAAAAATTGCCGCAAATCCTCCGGCCCAACCTTTGGGCCGGAGGATTTATTGTTTGAAGTGTCAGATGTCTATCGCAAATAAAGAAAATTTGCGGGCAATTGGTTGAACGGGTAGAGCTAGGGTATAATTTTAAATGACATGAGCAAAGGTAGGTATAATTAGTTGTTATTTGACGAAGCAAAAATATTTGTAAAAGCTGGTGATGGCGGCGACGGTATGGTCGCCTTTCGCCGGGAAAAGTTTGTTCCCTATGGCGGTCCTGCCGGTGGGCATGGCGGCAAGGGCGGCGACGTGATTTTTCAGGTTGATCCGCAACTCAACACTCTGGTCCACTTTAAAAAGCGGAGCCACTTTAAGGCCGGACGGGGCGAGCGCGGCGGAGGAAAAAATATGACCGGCGCTGCCGGGGAAGATAGAATCATTCCGGTTCCCCCCGGCACTGTAATTCGCCATGCCGAAACCGGCAGGCTGCTGGCCGATTTGACCGAAGCGGATCAGCAAACCGTCATTGTGCATGGCGGTCAGGGAGGACGCGGCAACACCGCCTTTAAAAGCTCAACCAACCAGGCTCCAAAAATTGCCGAGCGAGGCTTGCCCGGCGAGGAGTTATGGATTACGCTGGAGTTAAAGCTTATTGCCGACGTGGGATTGGTCGGCGTGCCCAATGCCGGTAAAAGCACTTTTCTGTCTGTGGTCAGCGCGGCCCGGCCCAAAATTGCCGACTACCCCTTTACCACCCTCCAACCTAACCTGGGCGTGGTGGTTATGGAGCACCGCAGCCTGGTTTTGGCCGACATCCCCGGCTTGATTGAGGGGGCGCACGAAGGGACCGGTCTGGGGCATCAATTTTTGCGACACATTGAGCGCAGTCGCTTGCTGCTGCACTTGCTCAACGGGGCTGCGCCCGACCCACTGGCTGAGTTTGAACAAATTAACCAGGAGTTGACCCTTTTCAGCCAAAAGCTGGCCCAGAAACCGCAGATTGTTGTTTTAAATAAAATAGACCTGCCACAAGCCCAGGCCCATTGGCCGGCAATTCAGGCTCGCGCTCAAGCGTTGGGGTTGCCCGCTTATCAAATTTCGGCGGTTACTCAAAAAGGAGTGCAAGGTTTAATTGCCAAATTGTTTGAGCATCTGGATGACTTGCCTCAAGAGGAACTTTTTGAAGAGGAAATGCCTGTTTTTACTCTGGACCAGTCCAAAGACCATTTTGAAATTGAAAAATTGGTTGATGGCGACGGCTGGCGAGTAACCGGTCCCAGAATTAAACAACTGTCCATCCAGACCTACTGGGGTGTTGACCAGGCTGCAATGCGCGCCCACCAAATTTTAGAAAAGATGGGTGTTAATCAAGCCCTGCGAGATGCCGGCGTCGAGCCGGGGGATACCGTATTTTTACACGACGTCGAGTTGGAGTGGGCCTGGTGAAACAATTAACAATTAACAATTAACAATTAATAATGAGCAAAATGAAGGCATTGGTCTTCGTTTCGGCCATTAGCCTTAGCCTGCTCCCGCCGGATTGCCAAATCCGGTGGTTATGGGCCTGGATTTGGCAATCCAGACCGAGCAGTGGCCCAAACGAAGACCATAGCCAAAATGAAGAATTAATAATTAATAATTAACAATGAGCAAAATGAAGAATTAACAATTATTGATTTTGTTCATTGCTCATTGCTCATTGATTTTGCTCATTGCTCATTGCTTATGAAGCTAGGTATTTTTGGCGGTACGTTTGATCCCATTCATATGGGACATCTGCTAATTACAGAGATAGTCCAAGAAGCGTTACGCTTGGATCGGGTTTTATTTGTTCCGGCCGGTAATCCGCCTCACAAAGCAGACGTAAAAAAAACAGCCGCTCACCATCGCCGGAGGATGGTGGAACTGGCTATTGAAGATAATCCCTGTTTTGAGTTATGCTCAATTGACTTGGAACGACCCGGCCCTCACTACTCAACTGACACCGTACATCTGATTCAGACTCAATACAATATCCCCACCGAGACCTGCTTTTTCATCATCGGCAGCGACTCCCTGACAGATTTGTCTACCTGGCATAATCCAAACAAGCTAATTAAATTATGCCGGCTGGCTGTGGTTCATCGACCCGGCTACCGGCCCGACACCGAGGCCCTGGAAAAGGCAATTCCGGGGTTGACCGCCCGGTTGGATTGGGTCACGATAACGCCTGCCTTAGACCTGGCCTCTTCTGCTATCAGAAAAAGAGTGGCGGCAGGCCAGAGTATTCGCTATCAAGTGCCTGATCAGGTCAGGACGTATATTAAACAACACCAACTTTACCGATCAAGTTTATAGAGTTTTATGAGTTGGGTGAGTTAGGTGAGTTAATCGCACTCAATTAACTCCAAGAAATGGAGGTTTAAAGTGTTCGTAGTAATGAATCGAATCCCCGTAAACCCTGACTATGCAGAACAGTTTGAAGAGCGGTTTAGAAATCGCGCTGGTCAGGTAGATAAAATGAAAGGATTTGTTCGCAATCAGGTGTTGCGCCCCGATAATGCCGATGACCCGTATATTGTATTAACGTATTGGGAAAGCAAGGTTGATTTTGAGACCTGGGTGAACTCTGAAGCTTTTCAACAGGGCCACGCAAAATCAGGCACACTGTCGCCCGAAGCTTTTAGGGGACGGGCAGAGTTAGAAAGTTTTGAGGTTATCCTGGATACTGCTGCGGGATAAAGATGTAATTATTTGCCTTGTGACTGAGAGAAGCGAAAAAAGTCCACAGATAGACACAGATGGGCACAGATAAAACTAAAATTAATAAAAATCTATTCCATCTGTGAAAATCTGTGTTCATCTGTGGACCAAATTATGACAAGGTGAATGGTTACATAAAGATAATTAGAAAAGTGAGGGCTAGCAGTATGTCAACTGTCAATATGCCAATTGATGATCTGCCAACCAAAAAAAGGTCCGGGCGCAAATTATTTGTTACGGTTGGGTTACTCCTTATGTTTATTTTTCTGAGCGTTGCCTGCTGTATGCTTGTATATTTTTTTGTGCCGATTTTTCCTCAAGAGAAAGTGGCTGAAGAAGTTACCGCAACTGTGGATGCGGCCGCAACTGTGGATGCAGCCGGTAGCTTGCCGACAGAGTTAACAGCTACTCCTACCCCTGACCAAGCCTCTCCCAGTGATGTCGTTGAAGCGGCGACGGAAGAAAGCCCTACCCCGGAATCAACTACAAGCCCTGATTCTGACTCTCCCTCTGACTCCGACTCTGATTACGGAACTTTATCAGAATTGCCCGAGGTTATAGCGCCTGATTATGCCACCCTGCTTATATTAGAGGCCAGTGTTTTTGTGGTGGAACAAGCTGCGGAGGGTGTTCAAACCGAGATAATGACCCAGGTAGAAGCTAATAGTATTCTGGCTGCCGTTGAAAAAATATTCACTCCCATTGACGAAGCTCTGTCCCGGCCCTCTTTTTCCGATGCTGACGCTGCGTTGGTAACGGCCAAAACACAGGCTCACAATGCCCTTGTTTCGGTTCAAGAGATCATTCGAAAGTGGCAAGAAGGTGAAAGTGACCCAGGCAAAGCTGCTGAGGACTTGGTGCCGGTGCGAGTTCAAATAGATGACGCTGTGGCCCTGGCTGAACAATCTTTTAGTCAGCAATTTGGCCTTGAGTTTGAACCCGTACACCAGCTTCGCATCCTGGAGGTCAGAGAAGAATTGATAAACTCATTGGCTGATGTCGTGGATAGTGGAGAATCTGAAACCGAGATTCCCGGTTTGGTTCCGCCTGTTCCCATTCAATTCTCTCAAACAGACTTGCCCTTGTCGGATACGTTACACTCGTCTCTTGCGCGTTCATATGCAGCCCGTATCCTTGAAGTAATCGGCAACTTTCCCAATACGCTTACCACCCTAACTGAACTTGTAAACCAAAGGCCCAAGCCGTTTGTGTATGACCCGCGAGATGATAAAATAGCGCTGGGCATTGCCACTATTCGGGCTTCATCCAGAATCATAAAAGACATTGAGCTACCCGCCACCCTGGCTACAACGCGACAGGCTTTATTGATTGCTTTATTGGATTGCGATACCGCAGCCCTCTATCTTGAGTCCGGACTTAAGACCCCCTCAGATTTTGAGATTGGCTTCAAGTTTCTTGAGAGTTGCAATGAAAAGCTGGCTGAACCGACCCAGGCATTAGAGACTCTTGCAGCAGGTGAACCAAATCAGGCCGCTGCCGAAGCTTCTACAGAGCCGGTTGTGTTCACCTGCCCTGAAGGGTGCATCACCTTACAACCGGGCTGCATTGTTAAAGGCGAAATTACAGAGGATGAAGTTAGGGTTTTTCATTTGCCCGGCGGCGCCTCTTATGGGCAAACTCAGCTTGACCCGGACCAGGGTGAACGGTGGTTCTGTTCCGCGCAAGAGGCCAGGGCCAACGGGTGGCAATCAGCCGGGAGCAGCTAACAGCCTGCAAATAAAATCAGCAATCTGGTCGGCCCCATTAACTTCATTGCGCCGGATGCGGGGTAAAGCTAATAGCTCCGCCGCTCTCGATAGCCAACTGCCGTTTTGTAGTTGCGCGCCTGTAAAGGGTAGGCCGGATATTTTTGCTTGAATGTAGTTCATTAAAACTAATGACTCGCGAAATCTGGGTCGGCCAATATAACCAAAAGGCACGCCTGCATGATAAACCTCGGCTATGGTGCTGTACCCCGCTTTGCCGATAACCGCGTCGCACGCATTGAGTATATCGGGATAAAAAATATCCGAAGCGCGCGGTAAATTAATTATATTTCCTTGACTTTGTAGTGGCCGGTTGTTTCCGGCAACTACCAGATAAAGGTCCCCCTGATTTTTCAGGCGTTCTAAAAAAGTATAATCCCAGACCGCCCCCCCCATGGTTAACAAGATCATTTTTACCTCATCCGCTATTCCCAGTTTTTGCCGAATCTTGGCCGGCGCTGCCCGTACTTTTCGACTGACCGGCAACGTGGTCAGGTCAACTGTCTGGGGCTGACAGATTGGTTCGGTTTGAATGTGGTAATCCGCAGCCTTAAATATCTTTTGCAGGTAGGCAATGTGCTTGTTCAGTTGGGCATCGTAATCTGTATAGCCCTCATAAATCCAATCCCAGGTAAAATTTTCGACCAGTATTGCCGGAATGCCCGCTTCATAGGCCACTACAATCCCCATCGGCGCGATATCGCAGATAATCAATTGACAACCGAGCTTGCGAACCTGATGGGCTATATTTTGGATATGTTTGCCATCAAACGGCAGAAATTGATTCAGACGAGCTACAGTTTGGGGCAAATCCTCAGTGAGCGAGTCTTTTTGTACCAGCCCAATGTCGGTCAGCAAAGCATGGTAGCCAAAAGGCGCGGTGAGCGACTCATCAAAAAACCAATGAGGCGCTTGGGTGAAAATTTCAAATCTCAGGGTTGGATCAAGGGCTTGTAAAGCCTCCATTACCGCCGCCGACCTCGCTGCGTGACCAAATCCGTGCGGCGAAACAAAATAAGCGATGTGTTGAAACGTTGTCATAAACGGGTGAACTCCGGTAACTGAGGATTAAAGCGTTAATGTCACGCCCTAAATAATCAATCTGCTCATTTTATGGGGCCGGGGTGTGGCCTGCGCTTTCAATAATTTGTTGTCCTTTGGGGCTGCGAATAAAATCTATCCAACTTTGCGTCAATGCGTTGGGCGGGTCTTTGGTTACAATATTGTGCGGACGAGTAACGGGGTAAGCGCCGCTGGCCGCATTTTCAGTATTTGGTTCTACATTATCAAGAGCCAATAGTTTGACATCCAGCAAGGCAGTGTCCAGTACAGGCCAAACTTCGACTGGTTGATTTGGGATTTCTCGACTCTCGGTTGCGTATCTTAAGGCCGTAACGCCAATGGCGTAAGGCCGGCCGGCAACTGTATCTCGCACCGCCCGGTCAGAAGATTCCTGGCCGGCTATGCCCGCATTGGCAATGATGCCCGGCTGGCCCAAAACCAGGCTCTCAAATACGGTTCGCGTATCTGAGCCTTCTCTGCCGACCACGACGGCGATGGGCGCATCCGGCCCGCCGACCTCGCTCCAATTGGTGATTTCACCGGCAAAAATGCCCTGAACCTGGGCGGTGGTTAAATTGTCAACGGAGACCAGCGCATGGGCAATAATGGCAATTGGGTCTTTTTGAGCCACGGTTAAAACCTGCAAACCGTCGAGCGCAGCCATCTCTGCCGGCTCCAATTCACGGGAGATTGTGCCAATGTCCACGGTCTCATTTTTGACGGCCTCTAATCTTGTCTCTGCCACGGGCGCGTCATCTTGAATAACAACCTGAGCCTCTGGATGTTCGGCGGTAAATGCCACAGCCAAATCCTCAATGAGCGGTTGCATTGCATCCGATCCGGCCACGCGAATTTGGCCTGATACCTGGTCCGCTTGCGCGGCGTTGGCGATAGCTTGCGCCGTTGCCGTAGCGGCTTCGGGGGACAGGGCGGCGTCCGCTCCTGGCTCAGGGGTGGCGTTCAATTCAGTGTCCGGCGAAGGGGCCGCCTGTCCGGCTTCGGCCAGAGCGGTGGCAGAGCTTATGGCGTTGGCTGTGCCGGCGGCGCTGGCAGTGCCACCGGCGCTGGCAGTGCCACCGGCGTTGATTGCAGCAGCGGTCTCTGCGGCAGACTCTCCGGCGGCGGCAACTTGTGTGGCAATAGCAATGTCTGTAGCGGCTGTGCGCGTTGCCTCTGCCAGGTTAAAGGTTGTCCATTGGCCGTACCCCCACCAGGCAGCCAGACACAACAGCGGTAACAAAACCAGAAGAACAAAAGCCATAGCCCAGGCCCGGCGACGCGCTGTTTGCTTTTCGCGGCGCGCTCTGTCGATTTCGATTTGCCGGGCGGCTTCGGCTTGCTTTGTTTGTTCATCCAGTTTCTTTTGGGCTGTGTCCAAACGTATTTTGGCCGTTTTATCTTCAGGGGCTATGGTCAAGACTCGTTTGTAAGCGACGATGGCGTCGGCATAATTACGAGCTTTCTCAAAAGCAGCGCCAAGCAAAAGCAGGGTGGCCGCCAGGATACCCCCCACCGCCAGCGGGTTATACTTGTAGCCCTCTTCAAACTGGGCCGCCGCTTCGGTTAGTTGATCCTGTTCCTTCAAAATTGTGCCCAATAACATTCGGGCGGGTATGTGGCTGGGACTAATAGCCAAAGCTTTATACAACTGGTCTATAGCCTGTTTATCGTTGCCCGCTTTGTGAGCGCGTTGGGCAGCCTGATACAGCGCTTCGGCTTCGGGGTCAATCAGGCGCAACTCCTCTTTTTTGACTTGTTCCAGGGGGCGTTTTTGAGCAACCCAACGCCGCATTAGCTCTACAAAAAAGCCATAGCTATTGCCGGTTTGCTCTAACATTTGCCAATTTACCAGATTTTCGGAAGCGTAGTTTAAGGCCCTGGTGTCAGGTGAAATCCCGGCCCGGTTTAACTCAGCGGCGATGACGGTTCCATTGAGCGTTTCCCCTTCTTGGCTAATTCGACCAGCGATAGCGGCCAGCATAATGCGCTCGGAGGAGGGCATACTTTCCCAAATTGAGGATAGGGCGTCATCATTCTCTTCTATAATTGCCGGAACAACGGCCTCTACGTCTTTTGCCGTTACCCGGGAATTGCGCTGTGAGCGTTGATAAGCCTGGTCATAAAGCGCGTGACAAAGCAGTTGAGTTAGATAAGGGTGGCCGTGGGTCAAGGCCAAAATACGTTCGATGGCCGCTTCATTGTAACGGGGAATGCCTTTTACGCCCTCTTGCATAATCAGGGCGCGGGCCTGTTCGACATTGAGTATCGAAATAAAGCGAGTCAGGTCGGCCTTAAAACCAGACTCGACCACGGAGGAGAGTTCCTTAATCCGCCGGCCCGCCGCAAAAATAAAGTCGGTATACGTTTGGGTCGTCAGCAGATTGTACAGGTACTCATCAAGGGCGCGGACGGCGGCGTTCTCCGGCAACTTTTCTTCCGGGGTGTCCAGAAATTCAAATTCGTCCAGCAGAAATATGGGTTGGCGTTCGCTGCCGAGGGCCTGGTAAAGGGCAGGCAAAATTTTTTTATGGAAGGCGTCGGGGTTGTCTTTAAAATCTCCCGCCGGGGGAGGAGGCATACCGGCCTTTTTGGCGGCGGTAACGGCCATCTGGTGAAGAACCTGACCAACCGGCAACAGCGCTTTACCGGCCAGGTTAAAGTAGACCGGAAAGAAAGGGGGCGCGGGTAATCGGCGCTCCAGGGCCAGCAAGAGCGAAGTTTTTCCAATTTTCTGCTGCCCGTGCAGGATAACAGAGTTATGGTTGGGATAGCGCATAACGCGCTCAATTTCTTGCAGAATAGTTTCTCGGCCAAAAAAACGGCGTCGCTATCCAGCGGCGAATCGACAATGTAAGGATTAGGCGGTGACGATGAAGGCATAAGCCGGTCTCCCGGAAGTAATAATTGTTTTAATGAGTATCACTAGTACCGATTGGCTAATTATACCATAGTTTGCGATTATGTTCAGCTTTTGAGACAATTAAGAACTCATCCAGATTGTATATCAGCCAGCAGATATGGTATAATCTGTTCAAAATCTCACAAGTTTAAAGTGACGCTATAATGAAAAAACTACCAAAAATCGCTTCGTTAAATCCGGTTGTTCTACCAGACAATCGCCGGGTGATACTGGAAATGGTTGTGGAAGACTTACCTGCCGCCTCTGCCAACATTGTCTTTATGATGCCTGATTTGTCCGACAATCCTTCCCCTGCCAAACCGCCAAAACCCGACCCCGACGCGCCCAGCCCTTATCCCGATGTCGAACTGAGTATTCTTAATAGCCGGCGCCGGCAAGTGGCAACCTTGTTTATTGTTGAACACAAGGAACAATATACCTCGCTTACTCTGCACCTGCGTGCTCCAGATATTAGTGGGCAGTATACGGCCAGGGCAGAGATAACTCACCAGGGCAAAACGCTGGATGTAGTTGAAACGCCTTTTGCTTTGAACCAGGTCAGCTAACTATGGAAACCCTTTTTCCAGGGACGCATTGGACTAATTTACTTATCATTCCCGGCCTGTTAATTGGCTACACGGTGCATGAGTTGGCTCATGCTTTTGTGGCCTACTTTTTGGGCGACTACTCTCAAGTAGAACGGGGTAAAATCACGCTTAATCCTTTTCGACACGTCTCTTGGTTTGGCGCGTTTGCTTTTATTCTGGCCGGTTGGTGGGGATTTGTTCTTTTTAGCGTGTTTGGAGGGTTAATCTTCTTTGTTACCGGCTGGCCCAATTTTATAGAAGTCAATCCTCAGAATCTTAAACGAAAACACATATCGATGTCTCTGATTGCCATTTCCGGGCCGGTTGCCAGCCTCACTTTGAGTTTGGCAGGACTGCTGCTGACTTTGTGTGTGGCCGCGGCATTGGTTTATGGCAGCGGCGTAACCACAGACAAGGTATTTCTACTTTTGTTTCCTACCGCCACCGATTTACCCCAGGCTTTAAATTTACAGGCGTGGTTAATGGCTTTTACCAGTTATATTGCCATAGCCAGTTTTGGCCTGGCGTTTGCCAATCTGTTGCCTGTTCCGGGTCAGGATGGTTTTGCCTTTATGGTCAGCTTTGTTGCTTTTTTGCGTGGACGCGAGGAGGACAACCACAACCAAACCGAGCGCCCAGACCCGGCAGCCCCTCCTAAACTCCGCCCTCTCATAAACCAGTACGAGCGTCGCAATAACGTTTCTGATATTCACTTTAAGCTCGGGGCTGAATACCATGAGGCTCAAAAGTATGATGACGCCATTGCCCGTTACCGCCAGGCCCTTAACGCCGATCAACATTTTGGCCCGGCTTACGTTAATCTTGGTTTGGCCTATGTGGCCAAAGGCAAGCGCAGAGAAGCCATTCACGCCTTCCGGGGGGCCGTGCAGTACGCCGACGATCAGAAATCCCAGAACGAAGCCTGGTTTCAATTACATCAGCTCAGCGAGGTTAGTCCCGTTGATGAAGAAGCGGCTCAGGAAAGTATGACCGAAATAGGCGCGTCCCCCTGGACCGACACCAAACCTCGTCCCAATTGGCTGGCTTTGAGCGTTGGCGGCGTATTTCTGTTAATTGCCGGCATTTTTTTGTACAGTTATTTGATTGCCAGCTTCATAGAGATGTTGAAAGCATAACGCGGCAAGCCGCAATGAACAATGAGCAATGAACAATGAGCAAAAATTCTCGCGGGCGGTGCAAATCTTGCGGGATAATACTATAATCTGATAAATAATGGGACAAGACACTAAACAACAAGCGATCTTGAAATCCGTGCAGGATTACCTGGTCAACGATTCTGAAATACTTTTGGCTTACCTTATGCATATTTGCGTGATATCGTCGAGCGCAATTTAGAGGTTATGGCCCAATGTTGCATTGATATTGCCAATCGGATTATCACCATAGAAGATGCTTTAAAGCCACAAGATTATCACGAGAGC
Source organism: Chloroflexota bacterium (assembly GCA_024277275.1). Lineage (GTDB taxonomy): Bacteria > Chloroflexota > Anaerolineae > 4572-78 > J111 > JAJRVO01. The sequence continues at coordinate 5,242 of JAJRVO010000701.1, read as the reverse complement.
ATACTTAGATTAGGCGAATTGGATGTGTTGCCAAATCAATATCACAAATCGATCCTTATTGCTCCAGCAAGACTTTTAGTGGCGCTTTAGCAATACGAAAGGCGGGGTTATCTTGCGGGGTGTCGGTTACTACGACGGCGACGATTGCGTAGCGCGCTCTTGAAATTGAGGTTGCTGGGACGGGGGATGGTGCGGGGGTGTCGATTTTGGCAGGGTCAAAGATTAGCCCTTGCTCAGAGAGGGCTGCGGAGGATTCAGCGTCTATCGGCGAGGCAGCGGTTGGGGCCAAGCCGACAAACCAACTGAGCGAAACCTGCCCCGTTTCTTCCGGGGTGGCTTGTCCCACAAGGCCAATGGTCTGCGCATCAACCTGGGGTAGCCGGGCGCGTACAGCGCGAGCCGTGTCAGGTTGAAAAGCCTGGATGTGGCGCGCTTCATCCTCCAGGCCCAGCACAGGCTCCGGCAAGCGTCCCTCAAGCTCCAAGCCGGCTATGATGCGGGCCATATGTAAAGGCGTTACCGCCAAATCTCTGACCGTACCCTGGTCGGCAAAATCAGGCAGCCGCCCCGATTGCGAGCGTAACCCCGGTAACGGATAAGCAAGCCCCAACTGATGAGCCGTTGCCAAATAGCCGGTTGGCCCCAATGGGGCTAATGTGTCCTCTAATAATGAAGTTGTTAGTGGCTCAGGGGGAATTGTCGCCCCGCTTTCGTGTAGTCCAATCAGGCCAACTAGTCGAGCCAGATCGCCTACCGGAAAAAGACCCTGCGTGGCCCGGTTTAGTAACGGGGCATGCTCATCCTCTCTCAGTGAGTTCCATTTTTCATCCAGCGTGTTGGGATCATACGCGGGATGGCTGGACATCGCCAGCACAGCCCCGGTTTCAATGTCGATTACGACCACGGCCCCTTCTCGATCCCCAAGGGCCACATCGGCGGCCACTTGAGCGGGTAGATCAATGGTCAGGGTCACATCGCGTCCCACCAGGGGGCGATGAAGCAGGTTGTCTACTATTTTCTCTTCGGTAGTTTGATCTATAGTTCCTCGCAAAATCGGATCAAATGTAGCCTCAGTGCCCCCCACCCCATAGCGAATACTGTAGTAGCCGGTAACGGATGATAAACCGGGATAGGGATAGTGTCGCCGGGCCAGGCCATCTTTGTCGATAATGGTTTCGGCAATGGGGATGCCGTTGCGGGTAAGCAGTTGCCCCCGGTCTATTTTTTGTTCTGCAATGATTAAGCGAGGGTTGTCGGCGCGGGTTACTAAAAAGGGGGGCAAAACAATTTGCCAGAGAATGAGTCCGCCGGCTACGATGAGAAAGCCGGTTAAGAGGCCGCGAGCGAGTTTGAAATGATGAATGATGAATGATGAATGATGAATGGTTGACCTTTCTAATTTGTTATTGACTAATCTCCAATCTCTAGTCTCTAATCTCCGATCCTTACCGGCTATAAACGCCAGCAATCCAACCATTAAGAAACTGGTGATTAGGCTGCTGCCCCCGTAACTGACAAAGGGTAGGGTGACGCCGGTCAGCGGCATCAATTTGAGAGTACCGGCGGTAATGACGATGGTTTGCAGTCCAAGCATAGCGCCGATGCCAACGGCCAGCAGTTGCTCAAATCCGTTTTTGGCATAGAGAGCAATGTGGAAGGCCCGGCTGACCAGCAGAGCAAAGCAGGTCAGTACCCCCAGCGCTCCCAGCAGACCGTACTCCTCGCCAATGGCGGCGTAGACAAAATCTGTGTGGACCACCGGAATGGCGGTCGGCAGGCCCTGACCAAGCCCTTGACCAAAGATACCCCCGCCGGCAAAGGCCAGAAGCGACTGCACAATCTGAAAAGAGCGGCCCGATGGGTCGAGCCAGGGATTTAAAAACCCATCTACCCTGAGCTGGACGACGTCGTACATGGTGTAACCGATGATTGCAGCTACAATCAGCAGCGCCGCCCCACTCCAAATGTAGCGGGCTTGGCCGGTAGCCGCGTACAGCATTCCCAAAAATGTTCCAAAAAAAAGAAGGGCTGCGCCAAGATCGCGTTGCCAGATGAGCAAAATGATGCTAAAGCCCCACATAAGCAGCATTGGTCCCCAGTAAGAGGGATGGGGAATAGGCACGCGCCCAATGTAGGCTCGGGCTTCAATAAGTTGGTGGCGACGGTCGGCCAGGTAGGCGGCCAGAAAAACAATTAACAGGAGTTTTAGCAGTTCCGAGGGTTGAAAAAAAAGTCCGCCAACTTGCAGCCAGAGCCGCGCGCCAAAACCGCTGGGATTGACCCCGAAAGCAAGGGTGCCGGCCAATAACAAAAGCCCGGCAATAAGCCAGGTGTATTTGTAGCGACGCAGCCAGTTGAGGTCTTTGGGAATCAGGGTGACCAGCAGCAAGAGGGCGGTGGCAATTACCAGCCAGAAGAGTTGGCGGGTAACAAACAAAGGGGCCAGCCGCGTAATTAGGGCCAGCCCCAAACTACATAAAAAGAAGACCAGGGGGAGTAAAATTGGATCGCCCGATTGCCGTCGATAATACAGAAAGTAGACGGCGCTACCGATACAAAGCCCTAATACAAACAAGGGTAGAAATGTCGCCGGACGCAGATTGTTGTTGACCAGGCCAAGCTGAAGCAAGGCTAAAGCTGTAAAAAGAAGCGTCAACCAAAAGAGCAGGATGGGAAAATTAGAAGTTAGAAAATAGAGATTAGAAGGAGTTATCTTTCCATTCTTATTTCTTATTTCTAAATTCTTATCTGTTTGCCTCATCTAATCGGGTCTGTCCCAAATTTTGGGAGAAGACAGGGGGGCGCGGGGGGAATCCCCCCGAATCCCCCCAGGTTTGTCCCGATTTCCTAAAATCTGGGACGCACCCCATCTAATCCTGATAATATTTGCCGATAAATAACTCTAGTTTCTCCCACGCTTCGTCGGGAACGTATTCTCGGCTGCGGCGGCTGATGATGGCCATTGCCAGCGCGTGGTGGCTGGGCCAGTCGGGTTCATCAGCCAGTTTAGCCACAGCGTTGCGAATGGCTTGCTTGGCAATGGTTACGTTGGCGTTTAAGTTGGCAATAACGGCCTCTACCGTCACTTCTTCTTCAGATTCGTGCCACACGTCGTAATCGGTCACGTGAGCCATAGTGGCGTAGGCAATTTCGGCCTCGCGGGCTAAAAAGGCTTCGGGAACGGTGGTCATACCGATAATATCGCAACCCCATTTACGGAAGACGTTGCTTTCGCCTTTGGTGCTAAAGCGAGGGCCTTCGATGATAACGAAATTTCCGCCCTTGTGTACCGTGCCTTCGGCTTCTTTAACGCTGTCGTACAATATAGTTTCCAACTCTGGTTCAAAAGGATTGCCCACGCTCATATGCACCACCACCCCTCCTTTATAAAACGTGAGGTCGCGCGAGCGGGTGCGATCAAAAATCTGATCCGGGATGACGATATGGCGCGGGGCGTAATCTTCTCGCAGGCTGCCGCAAGCATTGGCGGCAATAATATACTTTACGCCCAATTTTTTCATGCCCCAGATATTGGCCTGGCTATTCAACTCGGTGGGGCTGATGGTGTGATATCGCCCGTGGCGGGGTAAAAAGGCCACCCTTTGCCCTTCCAGAGAGCCAATAATATATTTGTCGGACGGGTCGCCAAAGGGGGTGGAAATGGCTACCTCTTCAATATCGATCAGCCCTTCCATTTGGTAAAGGCCGCTACCGCCAATTACGCCAATTTTTACATCGCTCATTGAAAATTCCTCTCTTGTATAGATTTTATTGCAACTACTCAGACCATCCCGTTATAGGTTGTAATTGGTAATTGGTAATTGGTAATTGGTTATCACAATTAGTAATTACTAATTACTAATTACTAATTACCAAAATTTGTCTAACTCTGTGCGGCCTAAGCAGTTACATTTTATTTTGGAATTAATTCCTCCACAAACGTCTCATCTAAACCGGCAATAAAGTAAGCCATAAGGCGGCCGGTTCGTTCTATATCTTTGGGGTGGACCGCTTCAACCGGGGAGTGCATATAGCGACTGGGCGCAGAAAGCAAAATGGTGGGGATACCTTCGCGGCTAATTTCAATAGCGTAGGCGTCGGTTCCCGCGCCGCTGGGCATTATTTCGCTTTGATACTTTAGCTCCAGGTCCCCGCAAATTTTTAGCAAACGCTCGCGCACTACGGGATGATTACTTGGCCCCAGGCCAATCACCGGGCCGGCATTTAGTTTTACGTCAATTTCATCGACATCGGCAAACGTTACGTCAATGACAATGGCTACATCGGGGCGAATGGCATAGGACTGGGTGGTAGCGCCCACAAAACGTCCCCACTCTTCATCGGCAGTGGCTACGGCGTACACATCCCACTGGTGATGCATTTTTTTAAGTTCTTGCATACAAATAACCATTGCCGCAATAGAAGATCTATTATCCATTGCTTTGCCGGCGAGCAGGCCATTCAATAACTCCAGCGGAGGGCGCTTGAATGAAATCAAGTCGCCTACCTGAACCAACTTTTTGACCTGGCGCGGCGGCAGCCCGACATCGATATGCATTTCATGCTGGTCAACCGCGTTATTTGACCGGCCGGCGGGAAGCAAGTGGGGCGGTATAGAGCCGATGATTCCGGGCAGGTCTCGCCGGCCATGCACGGTCACTTCCTGACCCATTAAAACGCGGTCGTCCAAACCGCCAACTTCGGTAAAACGCAAAAAGCCTTTGTCGATTTTGGTGACAACGGCTCCAATTTCGTCCAGGTGAGCGGCCAACATAATTCGATTTTGGATTTCGGATTTTGGATTTTGGATTTCTGACGTTTGGTCGTGGTTGTTTGATTCCTGCCCGCCTTTTTTGATGCCGATGACGCTGCCTATGCGGTCACGTTCAATGCGGTCAACGTAAGGGGTGAGTTCGGCGGTTACAACATCGTGGATGTTGTTGGGGCCGGTATAGCCGGTTACGCCAATGGCTTGAGAGAGGCGTTTGATTAGTTCGGCGGTTGGGTTTTTTGATTCTTTAGTCATTTAAATTTCTCTGAGGATTGCAGACAACAGCATTTCTCAAAGGGCTACGGTGTGACCTTTCGACGAATTAATGAGATTAACTCACTCGTTGTTTTCAAGTTAGCTTGAAGAGACTCTTGTTGAAATGATGTGCTAATACCAATAGGATACCGGGTTTCAATGTAATACTCTGTGATTTTCTGACATGCACCCAAAAAGGGGGTGAAATCAGTGTCT
>JAJRVO010000700.1 GCA_024277275.1 Chloroflexota bacterium | reverse complement strand
CTCACTTTTTTCCCAACCAAACAAGCTGGTAATCATTGACTGTAGGGATTTCTCCCGTTGGTCGAAATGACATACAGACAGCCTGTTTGCTACATATTATTTCTTATAGTGCAACTTTAGTATGTTCCAATAAATGGCTTGACCCAGGGTAAAAGCGCCTGCTCTCCATTTATCAAATTTACTAATAGAGTAGAGTCGAAACCTTAATATCGCTATCTGCCGTGTCGAAACCCATTTATAACCTGTAAATGGATATCACAAGTCTACGGCTTGCCAATAAGAAAAACTACTAAAAGGAGATTGTATCAATGCCCAATGTTAAATCTGGATTAGACGGTGTTGTTGTTGCTCAACAAGATATTTGTTTTATCAATGGCGACAAGGGAGAACTAGATTACCGGGGCTATCATATTGACGAGTTAGCCCCCACTGCCACCTTTGAAGAAATTGTCTACTTGCTGTGGCATCGTAAACTCCCAAATAATGAAGAGTTGGCGCTTTTGCATGAAAGGCTGATTGCCCGCCGCGCCCTAAACGACGATCACCTGAGTCTGATTCAATCAACGCCCCATACCGCCCAACCTATGTCGGTATGTCGCACCGGCGTGTCGCAAATTGGTTTATATGACCCGGAAAAGCTGCTCTTTGACAAAGAAACCAATATGCTTAAAGCCGACGATATTCTATCGAAGATGCCCACCATTATGGCTACCTTTGCCCGTTGTCGAAAAGGTTTAAAGCCCATTCCTCCTCGCGAGGATTTAAGCCACGCCGCAAACTTTCTGTGGATGTTAAATGGCGAAGAACCCACCCCGGAAGCAGAGAAGGCTCTTGACCTATACCTGGTCCTCCTGGCCGAGCATGGCTTTAACGCCTCTACCTTTGCCTGCCGGATAACCGCCGCCACCTGGGCCGGTATGTATTCTGCCGTTGTAAGCGGTATTGGAACCCTAAGCGGCCATTCTCACGGTGGGGCCATACAAGAAGCTATGAACCAATTTCAGGAAATTGGCAATGTGGATAACGTAAAGCCGTGGTTTAAAGGTTGCTTAAAGAGCAAAAAACGGATTATGGGCATCGGACATCGCGTTTACAAATCGCTTGACCCCCGGGCGCCCCACCTGCGGGCTAAAGTTAAGGCTCTGGCCGAACGATCAGAAGATCATAAATGGTTCGATATCGCCCTCAAGCTTGAAGATATCGCCGTCCGGCATCCCCGCTTTAAGGAGCGCAAACTTTATCCCAACGTTGACTATTACTCCGCCCCACTCCTCCATATGCTTGGCCTGAATCAGGATATGTTTACCTGCATGTTTGCCATTAGTCGCGCTGCCGGTTGGACCGCGCATATTATGGCCCAGTACGAGGATAACCGTCTCATTCGACCTCGCGCCAAATATGTCGGCCCCAAAGGTTTAAAGTGGACGCCCATTGAGGAAAGATAAGCCGGTTCTGGTATGGAACAAACTCCAACCACTGTTGGTGGACGCTACATCCTGCATAAAAAATTGGGAGCCGGCGGCATGGGAACTGTTTACCGGGCCACCGACCGGCTAACCCAAAAGATTGTTGCCCTCAAACGAGTCACCGTTCCCAGCAGGCAATTACAATTTGCCTCTCAAGCATCGTTAAAAAACAGCGTCGATTTCCGCCTGGCCCTGGCCCAGGAGTTCAAGACCCTTGCCTCTTTGCGCCATCCTCACATCATCAGCGTGCTAGACCACGGCTTCGATGAAAATCGCCAACCTTTCTTGACTATGGAAATGTTGGAAAATGCTTTGACCCTGATTGAGGCCGGACGGGGGCTACCTCTAGCCGGTCAGGTTGAGTTGCTGGTGCAAGTTTTGCAGGCGTTGGCTTACCTTCATCGACGAGGCATCATCCACCGCGACTTAAAACCGGAAAATGTGCTGGTTGTTAATGGGCAAGCTAAGGTTCTGGATTTTGGGCTGGCTGTGGCGCGTAAGCATCTAAAAGACCAAAGCCAAGACGTTGTTGGAACGCTGGCCTACATAGCCCCGGAGGTACTGGAAGGCGACCCGGCCAGCGAAGCCGCCGACCTGTACGCCATCGGCGTAATGGCTTATGAACTCTTTGCCGGACAGCACCCGTTTGATATCAAAGACCTGGCCGCCTTGATGAGCGACATCATCATCAAAACCCCCGATGTCGAATCGTTGGGTCTGGATGACAATCTGGCCGGCGTATTGACAAAGCTACTGGCCAAGAATCCAAAACAACGCTATTCCGACGCCCATAATTTAATTAAGGCTTATGTCCAGGCTGCCAACCGGTTAGACTTATTGGCTGAGACCATTGCCATCCGCGAGAGCTTTTTGCAAGCAGCCCAATTTGTTGGGCGCGACTCCGAGTTTGCCCTGTTGGTAAATGCTCTAAAAGCGGCCCAGGCCGGTCTGGATAGCGCCTGGCTAATTGGCGGAGAGAGCGGTGTGGGCAAAACTCGCTTGCTTGATGAGTTGCGCACTCAGGCTCTGGCAGAAGGGATATTGGTTTTGCGGGGACAGGCCGTAAGTAATGGGGCCGCTCCCTACCAGCTTTGGCGTAACGTTCTCCGTCGCCTCTGCCTGGAGAGCGATTTGTCCGACATAGAAGCCGGCGTCCTCAAAGCTCTGGTGCCGGATATTGCCACGCTTCTGGAACAAGACGTTCCCGACGCCCCCGCGCTTGATCCTCATATTACTTACGAACGCCTGCTGACCGTGATTGAAGGCATATTTCGACGGCAGCCCCAACCCCTTGTCGTCATCCTGGAAGATTTGCACTGGGCCGGCGCCGAGAGCCTGGCCGTGTTAAACCGCTTAAGCCGGAGCGCAGGCAAAGAGCCGCTGATGCTGATTGCCAGCTATCGCGACGATGAACGTCCCAATCTACCAAACGAGTTGCCGGGCATACGGCTGCTTAAACTGCCCCGCCTGAGTGTAGACAGCATCACCGCTTTAAGCGAGTCGATGTTGGGAGACGCCGGCAGAGACCCCAAGATTATCAACCTGCTGCAACAAGAGACTGAAGGAAATACGCTTTTTATTGTCGAGGTTGTACGCGCTTTAGCCGAAGAGTCAGGTCAGCTTGCTAACGTAAGCAGTACAAGTTTGCCCCGTAAAATCTATGCCGGTGGGATACAAGACATCATCAAACGCCGCTTAAAACAGGTCCCGGACAATTTATACCCGCTGTTGCGCGTGGCGGCCACCGCCGGTCGAGAGTTGAATTTAAAAGTTTTAGAAACCGCCGCCATCCAGATGAGCCTTGATGAAGCCGCAATTGACAACGCATCCACAGCGGATAGCGCCCTTACAACAAGCCCCAAACGCCCTTCAACCCTAACCCCAGGCGCATCTTTTGGCGGGTCCGCGACCCTGACCAATTCAAAAAAGACCAGACCCTTGAGCATGAGTTTGCCCGACCTTGACCGGTGGCTCAACAGGTGCGCAGAAGCGATGGTCTTGGAGGTGGGCGAGGGCCGGTGGCGCTTTGCTCATGATAAGCTTCGACAAGGGTTGCTGGCAGATGTGTCTAACGATGAGCAAAAACACCTCCACCGGCAGGTAGCCGAGGCTATTGAACGGGCCTACCCCAAAGTGAATGAATATGCCGCCGCCCTGGCTCACCACTGGACAGAGGTTGGCGAAGCGACAAAAGCAGCCCAATATAGCGGGTTAGCCGGTGAACAGGCCGTAAAAAACGGCGCGCTTGATGAGGCTGTGACCTGGCTCAAACGCGCTATCGAACTCCACGAGCAGGCTGAGACATCATCCTTTCAGAAAGCAAGACTGCATCGACTGCTGGCCGAGGCTTACTACGGCCTGGGGCAACCGGTTGAAAGCCGCCGCCATCTTCACCATACCCTAACCTATCTGGGCTGGCCTATGCCCGCCAAAATCGGAGCCTTGATAAGCGGTTTGGTCAAAGAAGGGGCGCGCCACATCTGGGGTTTGGTTTGGGCGACCAGGTTATCACCGCGCCAACACGCGCCACCCTCCCCGCGCAGAGCCGATTTACTGGAGGCGGTTCGGGCTTATGAACGCTTGGCCCAAATATATTACGTGGCAAACCAGACCGTTCCGGCGCTTTACGCCACCCTCCACGGCTTTAATCTAGCGCAAAGCGCCGGTCCTTCCCCGGAATTGGCTCGATTTTATGCCACAATGGTTGGGGTTTATCGATACGCTCACCTGCACCGGCTGGCGGAAGGGTCTTACCGCCGGGCCGTAGAAATTGCCCGGGAACTAAACGATCCGGCTGTCCTGGCCTGGTTACGCTTTGCGGTCAGCATACTCAGCGTCGGATTCCATCCGTGGACGAAACTCCAGGCTGCGCTTGAGGAAGCCGTTGCTTTGTTCAATCAACTGGGCAACAAGCGGTCCGGGGGAGACAGTTTGGTCACGCTGAGTTATGTGTTTTACTTTCAGGGTCAATTTAAAAAAGGGGCTAAGACCGCCGCCGACTTATACCAGCTTGGCCTTGAGAGCGACAACCTTGAACATCAGGCCTGGGGATTAACCGATCAAGCCAGGAGTTTAGTGCGGTTGGGGCAGACGGATCAAGCCGTAGCTCTGTTAGAGCAAGTATCGCCTTTATTGGCCACAATTGAGCAGTCGCGCATAGCAGATATACAAACCTACGGTCTCCAGGCCATTGTATGTCTACGCCAGGGCCAGATAGAAGCAGCCCGGCAAGCAGCCGAGACAACCGCCCATCTCTTGGGCCAATCCCCGCCTATTGCCTACAGCCTTTTTGAGGGCTACGCCAGCGTCCCTGAAGTATATCTAACTCTGTGGGAAGAAGCGATTACAAACCCAGCCAACAATCCACAATCCACAATCCACAATCTAAAATCCAATGCCGGTCACGCGTGTCAGGCTTTGCACAAGTACGCCGCCCAATTTCCTATCGGCCAACCTCGGGCCTGGCTCTATCAGGGCTGGTTCAGTTGGCTCTCCGGGCGACAAAACCGCGCTCGCAAACAGTGGCGCAAAAGCCTGACCCACGCCCAAAAACTGGCTATGCCCTATGAAGAGGGTTTAGCCCACTACGAAATCGGGCGACACTTATCCCCCGATGACACCGCCACGCTTACAGCCCGGCAAGAACATCTGACCCGCGCCATTGAAATCTTTGAACGCTTAGAGGCGGTTTATGATCTGGAACGGGCACAGGCTCTGGTTAATTGACCAGTGACCAGTAATCAGTTATCAGTTATCAGTAACCAGTAACCAGTAACCAGTAACCAGTAACCAGTAATGTCAATAACTGACTACCGACTACCGGCTACTGACTACCGGCTACCGACTACCGGCTACTGACTACCGACTACCGGCTACCGACTACCGACTACCGACTACCG
>JAJRVO010000072.1 GCA_024277275.1 Chloroflexota bacterium | reverse complement strand
TTGAAAACCAACCGGGTTGAAAACCAACCGGGTTGAATTCCTAAAATCCATAAGTTTGGAAACGAGTTGAGTTTGGGAACAAGCTAACCAGCTTACTCCAACACCAACCCCAATTTTTGCCAGGGCGTAAAATCACAATAAGACCTGAAAGCAAAATCGGCCTGGAATTGCTGCAATTCCCCTAATTGACCGGCCCAAGCGCTCCCCGGTGGATAGCCGTCAACCGGCGTATCCGTATACCCCCGGGCGGTGATACCATTTTGAGGCGTGGATGTTGGCGAGGTAATAAAAAAGAAGAATGTTCGACCCGCCGAATCGGGTATTGGCTCAAAAGAAAAACGCCTTGCTTGATAATCGGTGACTGAATTCCCGGCAAAAGTTTCGGAAAACAAAATCTCTTGACCGGATATATCAGAAGCCAAATAAAAAGTAACCGGTTCATCATGCGGCGTATTCAACACCCCTAAAGTGACATCAATACGATTCAGGCCGTCACAATCCATTTGAAAAGTTTGTCCCAAAACGCCAACACCGGCCAGAGGCGGCCCCAGATAATGATCTATGGGCTGGGCAACATCAGTGGCCAGGGCATTGGCCCGCAACCACCAGCCCATAATAATAAAGTAGAACAGTACACCCCAGGCAGCCAATCTATACCCGGATTGATTTTTGCTAAACAAGTATCGCCCCACACCCACGACCCCAAACAGCAAAATAAATATCCACAGGGTGGGGACAAAGGGGAACAATCCCAGCAACACAACCAAAGCTAACCAGTAGCGACCGGTTTGATGATAACTCCAATGGTGAGCCGCCGCCGGCAACGATGCCCCCGCCAGCAAAACAAAGGGAGCAAACGGTAGCCGAAATCGAAGTTGAATGAAGAAAAATATTGTAGCTGCGCTGAACGTGCCGTATACCAACCACAACAGGCTAATTTGTCGCCGGGAACGCCCCCTGACTAATAATACACCCAATATTGCAGCAGTAACCATAGCTTGCCACGCTAAAGGCAAAGAGGACAGCGTGGTAGATTGACGCACAGCTAAGGGAAAAAAGGGCGTAATCAAAGGTTCATCACTTTCGCCAAACCAAAGCCAGGTCTTTGTTGCCGTTAAAGCCAACCAATCGCCGGGTTGTTCGGTGATGTAGCGTATTACCTCGGCATTTAGGGTGGTTTTGCCGGATTTCACCAAATCTGCTGTCTCTATATAGCGCAAAACCGCCGGTTGCGATTGAGAATGAGCCAGGCTATCCAGCCCGTATGCATCGGGGTTATTGCCGGTAAAAAGATTCACTCCCAAATTATCCGATAACAAGATAAATCGCCCGCTGATTTTATAGTTATGCCAGGTAATGGGGGCAACAAGAATAAGAAAGGGCGTTATTAATAAAACCACATTCCGGCTAAATTCCTTAAACGATACGCGATACAAAAACAGCCAGGCTATAACCGCGCATATTACCGCCAAAATTGTTGGTCGACTCATTGCCGCTAAAGCAAAAGCCAGACCCGCTCCCAACATATAACCGGCTTGGCGGCGGATACTATATTTGACCAGCATAAAAACAGCCAGGGTTAAAAACGGGACGGTCCACAAGGATTGGTCAAAACAGGGGAGATAGAAAATGTAGTAATTGTAGGTAGCTAATCCCAGGGCAGCAAGGCTACCCGTTAAAGGCGAATAAACCAAACGGCCAGTAGCATATAAAGCGGCAATCCCCACAAGCTGAAACAAAGCTTGAAACCAAATGGGGAGAAACAGAGAGTCTCCAAAAACCTGCTTAAGGATTGCCAAATAAACCGGATAAAACGGGATAAAATAGAACGTATTCGGCCCTGGAATGGAGCCGTCTAATAAGCCTGAGGCTCGCTCAACATGAGCTTTGGCATCGACCCCACAAAAGGGCTGCTTGCCAAACGTACCGGGAAATCCCTCTTGTAGTTCGGCAAAATAGCTCATTTGGAGCAATAAGGCCAGCAAAATGACTATATATGGAAAAATCTTTCTAAGCATCGCTGTGGCAGATTGATTTTGATGAGACATTATTCGGCTGCGCAAATAATATAATTGGGCGACTCCCAAATTATCGAGGGGCACTCTCGATGAATTGTATCCAGAATATCGAGTCTTTGCTGTTGTTCTTTTTTCCAGGGCGATATAATAGCCGGCCCCATAATTACCACATCTTGCGGATTAGGCCCCATTAATTGACGGCGAGGAAGCGTATAAAAAATACGATTAGTTAAGAACGACAACTCCGCCGTTTTATGTCCCTCCGGGTAATAGATGTTAGCTTCGGCAGGCAAGTTGCGAATAAGTTCCGCTACATCCGCCTGCTCTTGCCTGGGAACGATAATCCAGGGTAAATAGGTGTCTCTGGTAGTCAATTGACGTTGACGCCAGACCTCAATTAGCTCCGGCGTTATGAATGCATTCAAGGCCTGAGGCTGCCGGCTAAAGCTAAAAACAAACAATGCGCCCAGAAAAAGGCCGCCCGCAACGTTGATTACTTTTGGCTTCTCTCTTATTTGACGGACGAGCAGCCCAAACATAATCCCCATCAGCATAACCATCCAGACAAGCCCGTACCAATAGTAACGAGTCCAGGCATTTTTTGGGCCATTGAGGAACCAAACGGTATAAACAAGCCAGGCCGTCCACACTATAATGATCATATTACGCCGGGCAGAATCGGCCCAAAAGTGTTTTATCAATAACGCCCCACCAACGGCCGTAGTTAAGAACAACAACAAGCTGATAAGCAGATGCGGATAAGAAAGTTCGGAAATGATAATCGCCTTAAGCAAAAACAACTCCAAGCCTTCGGCAACCGGGGTAATCCCTTTCATTGTGCGTAAGAAAAATTCAATCCGCCCCCATACGTGATTACGATATGCTGTAAAATTGCTAACCCGCATTAAGCTGACAAAGACTATCAGTTGCCAAAGCGTAGATACCGACAACGTACCGATAATAACCGCAAACGCGCTTTTTAGGGACGTTTTTTTCTGCCGGTACAAAATCAACCAGACCACGGCAAAGCCGCCAAAAATAATTACCGTAGCCAGGCGAGCGCTTAAGGACAGTCCGGCCAGGATACCGCCCGCAAAAAACCATCTCAAGGAACGTTGTTTTGATTGAGTAGCCTGAACAAATAGTATAAAACCAGTCAGAGCATAAACCATGCTGGGCATCTCGGCAAGGACATCGTAGCCAAGAAAGATATACAACTGGGGAAAGAAGAAAAGATACAAGTGCAATACAACAACGCTAACCATACCCTGCATAAAGTACAAAATAGCTGACGCTAAAACCAAAAACAGGAAGAAAAAAATTAGCGGGGCCAACCGGCTTGTCCAAAAACTCACGCCAAATATCTTAAAAACCAACGCATTGGGCAAAACTGCGCCCGGCCCCGTAGTATGGGCCACAAAAAAATATTCCCGGCCTTTTTCATCTTGAATGGTAAACTGGTCATCATAATTAAATCCGGTTTGCACATTTGGGTCTACTACAGTGCTGGTCAGCGAGGTATACGTACCCCGTTCTGCAACTGAGCGGGCAATCCCCAAAGCCCAGCCCCCATCATGTTCCACGCCCCCATACTCGCTAACAAAAACGACTATGCGGATCATCTGGTATAGAATAAGCAGTGATACAAACAAAACTTTAATTAGCAGCGTATAATTTGCTTGAATTCTTTTAAACAAAACAACTACTCCAACATACAATCCAGCGTATTTCCAGGGACACGGCAGCTTATATCAGACAATCACTCTGCCGGTAAAGGGCAAATCATATAGTAGTCATTACTCAAAATTGGTTCGGGACAATCTTCTTGAACAAGATTTAATAATGCCTCGCGTCGGACGGGGTCCATCCACGGGGCAATGAGAGTAGGACTAATTAAAGCCACATCCTGAGAATGTGCCTTCATAAATTTTCGTCGACTCAGTGGATACAAAACACGTCCAACTTGCACAGAAATTTCGGCGGCCTTGTGCTGAGCCGGATAGAAGATATTGGCCTCGAACGGCAATTGCCGCAAATAGGCAACCGCTTCTCCCTGAGAAGCTCTGGGTATAATTATCCAGGGCAAGTTGGCCCCATATTTACTGTCAATTTGTTGTTGCTGCCAGTAAGGCACAATCTCATCCGGTACAAAAAAACCCCGCACATGCGGCTGGCTGGCAAAGCCCCAACCGATTAAGACCAAAAGGCCAATGCCCACTCCAAGCGACCCTTGTGCGGGGAGTCCGGAATCAATTCTGGACTCATATTTTGTATCCCCCTTGTCGCCCATAAGCAGCGCAACCACAACAATACACAACAACATTATCGCCAGGACCAACCCAAACCAAAAGTGGCGAGGCCAGCCGGTTTTGGCCAGGCCGACAAACCAGGCCGTATTGACCAGCCAGCCCACCCATAGTGGAGCAAGCAAATTTTGTTTTTTAGGTTGACTACGCCAAAACCGCAACAAAACTATTCCCCCTGCAAAAATTGCCGTAAAAATAATTGCCGTTACCCACCGTTGGGGATGGGCTACCTGGTCGAGTACAAAAAATTTATCCCAGAAAAATTCTGAACCGGAGTGAATCCGCAAACCCACGCCACTGCCGTCATCCAGAATAAACTTTAGTCGCTGCTCAGCCTGCCGCAAGTACATCTCAAAACCGGCCAAACGAGTCAAAATAACCATGTGGGCCAACTCCCAAGCGACAAGGGTCAAAGGGATACCGCTGCTTAACAGCAAAAGCTCGCTCAAGCTGAGTGATTTTTGATTTTGGATACTTCGGTTGTACTCAGTACAGGTTTTGGATTTTGGATTTTGGTTATCTGGCTGTGGGGAGATTTCGGTACTGTCTCTGCCAGGCGTCGATCTATCCAGCCACCCATTTACTACTCCAATCAGCCATAGCAGACCGGCCCAAATAAAAATGCCGCTAACAGACCACAGCGTAATCAGCTTGGCGTTTATAGCTAAACCGATAACTAAACCGGCAATAAAAAAATAGCGTAAGCGCCGTTGTTGTTTTTGAGTAGCAGCCGCAAAGGCCAGGTAAGCCCACAAAATATAAAACATACCAGGGACTTCGCCCATAGCCTCGTAACCGAGAAAAATGGAGATGTGGGGGTAAAAAAAGAGAAAAGCGTGAAACAAAACAATTGCGCCCAGCCCGGCCAGTTGATACAAAACGTAAGCGGCAAAAATCAAAAATAGGGTGTAGAAGATGAGTGGCCCGGTTCGCAAGGCCCAAAAATCTGTGCCAAAAACTTTGAGAACAACTGCATCTGGAATGATACTGGACGGGCCAATACCATTGCCGGTAAAAAACCAGATACGGCCATCGGCGGCCTGAATGTCAAATTTTTGGTCAACATTGATATCACCCGGCACGGTGGGGTCAATAATTGTGCTGACCATAGTAGTGTATGCGCCTCGTTCTGCCAGGGAGCGAGAGATAGAGAGCATCCAGCCGCCGTCGTGTTCAATGCCGCCATACACGTTAATAAAGGCGATAATGCGAATCAGTTGATAAGCTGTAAGAATGAATGTAACTATAAGAGGTAGATAATAGTTTTTCTTCACCAACGTAACCAAGAATATAAAATTCGACATACTCTGAGAATTATGTATTAAGCGCTGTTTTCTACGGCAAACGGTAAATTCTAATCACCGGGCCCGGTTGTTTTCGATAGAGCGCATCATTGGCCGGACCATAAACCTGATCGTGATAAAAAAAGCCATCATATTCATGGCTATAAGGCCAAAACACAGCCAGTAGTTCAGCGTTGTCATCAAGGGCCTGTAGATGGGCGGATAGTTTGGCTTGATGATCTTTGTCAAGTAACGGGCGAGCGTAGTAATAACTACTGGCAACTACGTATTGCACCTGCCACTCACGATATTGTTGAAGCTCTATTTCCGCAACTCCGCCATCAGGCACGGGGGCAAAGTTGTAAGGGCCAATCTCCAGGCCGGGCATTGCCAGCGGCGGCCCCCAGGGGGGACTTAACACTTCAGCCGCCAGGTTGCTGCCGGTAGGGATATTCTGACGAATCCACGCCATTGCCTCGGTGCGTGTGTCAAGCCGGCTAAAAACATAGTCAGCCCGCAGCGCCATATAAGTTGACGGCAAGGCCAGCAGAACGACAACGCCAACCGTCACAACCTCAAGGCTTATTGGCGGCAGGTTTTTCGCTCGTGTTCGCGCAATTGATACCAAATACCTAACGCTTGCGCAAGCTGTCTCTGCGGCCAGCACGGCTATTGGCGGCAGAAAAGGCGTTAGCCAGCGAGCAAAGTACATCTCTTGTCGCTGCATGTACCAAAAACCGAACAGCGGCAAGGTAAGCAGAACCAAATCAACCCGCCGCCGTCGCCATAACGCGAAAAGTACCGCCGCCAGAAAAAGCAAAAAAAGAGGCCAGCCAAAGCCCCAAATTAAGGTTTTTAGGTAGAAAACTGCGCCGCCCGCCGGGTCTAAGTCAAGCCCCTGAAAACCAATCCGGGCCGATTGCAAATTTTCTACAAAATCGTCCCTGAATTCTTCCCACTCCAGCAAGGTGTAAGGCGAAACCAATACATAACTGGCAACAGAAACCAAGCCGGCCATTACTACCAGCCATACTTGACCTAGTCGCTGTGACCAGTTGTTATATCGCCGGCTAAGCAGGTGAGCCACACCCAAAGGCAACGCCAACAACCCGGCTGAATATTTGGCGGCGGCAGACAGTCCCAAAGCCACTCCCGCCCAGAGATAGTCGGACCAACGTCCGCGCCTGACAATATTCAGGCACAGGTAAAGGGCAACGGCAACTCCCAGAGCCACCGGCGCATCGCTAACGGCAAAGTGCGCTTCTCTTGCCGGTAAAAAAGTTAAGCCAAAAATAACGGCTGCGCCTATACCCGTTACCCGGCTATAGGCGCGTCGCCCCACTTGGTAAATTACCAGGGTAGTAAGAACTCCGGCTGCCGCGCTGGTGTATCGAGCCAGATAAATTACGCCCGTAATCCAGGGCTGCATTGATTGGCCCCAGGCAACATCCAGGTTAAAAAATTCCGGGAAAGCGTTGGCTACGCGCAAGCCTTGATAGGTAAACGTGTAGACTATCCCTATCAGGTAAGGATAAAGCATGGGGTTATAGTAGGCCCAGGGTTTAAAATTACCGGACACAAAACCTATTCCGGGCAAGATGTATTGTTGCTCGTCCGGGTGGTACGGAAAGGGCAAACCAAATTGAATACCCCACACTCGCAGCCAAAAACTGAGTAGAGCAACGACAAGGATAGGCATCAACTTGGGCATTAATTTTGACATAATTTTAAGAGGCGTCCCAAAACGGCAATTATCAATAATTATCGACAATTGTCAATTAAACGCAATTCTTGCGTTTTTCAGAAATGGTCGAGCCGCCTATCTGCAATCCTTATTTTGCTCACTTCCAACCTTTTCACTATTATTAACGCCTTTGCAGACAAACGTTATTTGGTAAACAGATGCAACAATTCTTATCTTCCAACTGGTTCAAAAGAAGTCTATATTTTACGGTTGCCGCCGTACTACTCACCTTTGTGCCTTTTTCTCCCATCGCTGTGGCGGGGGGATTGGCCCTGATTACCATCTTGCCGGGGATGCAACTGACACGCTGGCTGGGCTTATACCGGCAACGGTGGGATTTTTCAACCGTTACCTTAAGCGTAGCTCTGGGTATGGTCACCTCGCCCATTTTAATTTATTGGAGCAGCTTGCTCTTTGGTTTTAGCCGGGGAGTGTTGTTGGTTGTTTTTCCAGTGTACATCATTATTCTGGCCGGCTGGCTTGGCAGAGACGGCTCAACCCCTGAGTCGACAGGCCGGGACGAACCAACCTCGCCGGATGAGCCGGCCGATAGCTCGCGCCTGGGTTGGGTGATTGCGGCTTTATTAATTGGTTTCACGGCGCTCGGCGTTTTTTTGGCCTACTTTGAGCTTGAGACAGCGCAGGGTTTCTATCCGGTGCAGATGGAAGATTGGCAAAAACATTACGGGGTGGCGTTTGCCCTGCGTTACACCGGCATTCCTCCGACCAGCATGTTTTTTTACGGGATGTTCCCCAACGAAACGCTGATTTACTACTACTTTCTTCACCTCAACGGCGCTACGCTGGACTTGCTGCAAAGCGGCGGGCCGTTTTTGCACAATGCGTTTGTTACAACTATTGTGCTGGCCTCGCTGAGCTTTGGCTGCGTTTTTTTTATGCTGGCGCGGACTCTGTTTGGCAGCCAAAAGGCAGCTCTGTGGTCGCTGGCCTTTGCCACGGTCATCGGCGGGCTAGACGTTATTCCCTCTGTTCACCGGGCTATCCAAAAGTACCGCGAACATTTCCCGGACGGCCCCATCCCGCTCGACGTTTATCTGCCTCGTGAACACATCGACAACTGGGTATCGGCCCTTTCCTTACGCCTAAACACCTTTTATGGCTACCACATTTGGGTTCCGCAGCATTTGACCGGGTTAACAATTCTTTGCCTGGGATGTTATCTCTATCTTAAAGTCAGAGACCGGCAAAAACTACTCGTCATCCTGCCCCTGCTATTGTTTGCTTTGTTGGGGCACAGCACGTGGATTGCGGTGATTGTTTTCGGCTGTCTGTTTCTTTTTGGCTTGACACAGATTTTCACCCTTTACCGCAACCAGGGTTTGCCCGCCGCCCGCGCTCTTTTCTTTGGTTATGCCGCTATAGCCATAGCCTTTTTTGTTATAGCCGCCCCCTTCATCCTACCGCTAATAGGTCCAAACGCCCCCAAGTCGGGCATCGCCTTTGAAATCCCCACTCTCGATAGCTGGTCTATCCTGCGCCCCTTTCAAGCCAATTTTGGCCCAACCGTCTGGGCCAGGCTGCTCGACCTGCCCCTCCATCTCTTCATCGAAATGGGCGCCCTGCTCATCGCCGGATTGGCGGGTCTAATTCTTTTCTGGCGCGACAAAACACCCTCGACTACAAAGCAAGTCCAATCTCCAATCCAAAATCCAAAATCCAAAACCTGTACTGAGTTCAACCGAAGTATCCAAAATCCAAAATCCCTTCTTCCTTTCTGGACCCTGCTGCTCATCACCGGCACGCTCACCGTCATCCTCTTTGCCTCAGGTCGAGGTTGGGCCGAACTGGGTCTTATCCAAAATAACGATTTGGGATTACGCGCACTGATGCCGGGCCAACTGGCGCTGGCCCTTTTTGCCGGGTACTTTATGGCTCGACTATCCGCTTTTGCTGTACCGCATTGGTGGAAAATGATTCTACGCGGGGGAATGGCCCTGCTCATTGGGCTAGGGGTAGCCTACGCCGGATGGGAGTTTATTTCGATGGGCCTGGCCAAGTACTCAACAGAGCCTCAACTCTCGCCCGCTGTATACCAGATTTTGCGGACAATGCCCGAAGTAACCGGCCCGCAAGATAAACCCTTTCCGGTGGTGCAGCACCGGCTACACCGGGACGCTTCTCGCTTTCAGCTTTCGTTAGGCGGGCGCCCTATCGGCTTTTCTACCGGCGAGGCCGTGGTTTTTCATCGCAACGTTCACGACCTGGCCCTGGCGCTTGAATTGAGTCGACAAGCCTTTGATAACGGCCTGCCGCTTTGGAGCTACCAGATGTTCCACAACCTTGGGGCCAACTACATATTTGTCGGCCCGGCTGAACGGGAGGCAATGCGTCACCCTGAAAAATATCAACACCCTCAATACTTTCGACAAGTTTACCGCCAGGGCGATTTTGAAATTTATCAAGTACACCCGTTGCCTTACAAAACAGACCAACCACCGCCATTGCCCTACAAAACGGACCAACCTCAGGCTTCTTTTGATGAGGGCACGATTGAATTTGAGGGGTATTTTCTCGACACGTTTCCACGTTATCCGGGAGGGCAATCAGCGCCTTCAGAAGAGAGCGCGGGACTGGTCACCGCCTGGCGTTTAACCCGCTCCACCGATAAAAACTACACGGCGTTTATCCACCTGGTCGACGCCGATGGCAACATCATTGCTCAGGCCGACCACCAACTTTGGGCCTGGGATGTTAAAAGCGAAGGCCCGGCAAGCATCTGGACCCCCAACCTAACCCATTTAGACATTGTTCCCCTGCCGAAAGAGGCTCTTGCTACCGATGCCTCCCTAACCATTCGGCTTGGTCTGTGGCTGCCGGATACGGGTCAACAATTTCCCGTTGAAACATCATCTTTGCAAGTAGATGAGGGCGGGCGAGTGATAGTAGGCCAACTGCACAGATAACTCATTCTAAGGGTTGCAGGGTTGCAGGTTGCAGGGTTGCAGGGTTGCTACCTTGCTACTTTGCCACCTTGCCACCTTGCAACCCTGATCAACAATTTTTTGTCGATGCAAATGCCTAAGACGCTACTGCACAATCACGTCCAGCCCCGGCTCAAAACGCTCCCAATCGCCATCAGGCCCCTGGCAAACGTCTTTAGTTGAAAAACAGATTGAAAGCCATAGTTTATGCGTGCCGGGCGATGAAAAAGCTAACCCATCCTCGTGGGTAAATTTGCCGTCGATGGCGCCGCTGCTCCAACTGGTTTGGAATGAACCGGCGCTGGGAACCAGCCCCAAAATACCAAAAGGCACTTGTCCTGTTTCAGAGGGCGTTTTTGCTTCAATGCGCACAAAAACCTTTTCCCCAACGCCATACGTGTTCCGCCCATCACGAAACTCGATTTTACCGATGATACCGTGCGCGCCAACCGCAGGCCCAGGCGGGGGCGGTGGTTCGGCAGGGGGAGGCGGTTCGGTGGGCGGGGGCGGCGGCGGGGGCGGCTCAGTTGGCGGCGGAGGAACAGGAGTCTCGGTAGCTGCGGGTTCGGGAACCGGGGTTTCGGTTGGCGGGGGTTCGGGAGTTAGGGTTGGCGTTTCGGTGGGGGTAGGGGGAACGGGGGTTTCGGTTGGCGTGGGCAGGATTGAGATAGGCAGTTGAGCCTCGGTAGTTGGGGTAAAAGTCGGCATAGGCGTGCGGGTGGGGGGGAGATTTGCTGTCTCTTCCTGAAAGGGCAGTTGGGACAGCAATGAACAGCCTATGCTAAGTGATACAAAAAAGATACTGACAACACTCAAAAAGCGAGCCGGTTGTTTTGTTAGCAAAGTAGTCACCTCTTAGATAAAAATCTCGTGTCTTTTCAAAAATTCGGGGTAAACAGAGGGTCACACACCGAAGATAGAATAGTACCTTAGCAGTTGAATCCTTGTCTTTTGGGCAAGAAAAATCATTGTAAACGCGGCAAATTTGCGGATAGGCGAATGGCGAAAATGAGTCGGCCTTTCATTCGCCACATTCGCCCATTCGCCATTCCGGTTTATCCAGGTTAGGTATAGCGGAAGATTGTTGTTGAATGAGTTTTGCATCGCTAATAATAAGTATATTTTCTTCTATGTCAACCCACGACTTCTTGAAATGATACCCAACAGGGGTGTTTCAAAAATCGACCGGCGGATGGGTAACGGATTAGCGGATGGACAAGCGATAATTCTAAAAACTCGGTGCAATAACAGTTATGCAATCGGCCCAGTGATTGACACATACAAGGGGATGCGTATAATTAATGAAAATATTCTGAGTTCAAAGTTTCGGGTTTAGAGTTTTGAGTTTCGCGTTCTGGCTTCAAAACTCAAAACTAGAAACCTATTTGCATAGGAGGAAAATTTACTATGAACGAAGGGTTGATAGTCACCCTGTTAATTGTCAACATCGCCCTCAGCGGGGCGGTCTTGTTAGGGGTTTTTGTTGTGCTGGGTGTGATAAAAAGCAAAGAAGAGGAATAATATTTTGTTTTGGTTTGACAAACTTAAACGGGCTGCCCAGGGTAGCCCGTTTTAAGTTTAAAGTCGCTTAACTACCCTTTTGTCTTTTACCGC
The DNA here is from genome assembly GCA_024277275.1 of Chloroflexota bacterium. Lineage (GTDB taxonomy): Bacteria > Chloroflexota > Anaerolineae > 4572-78 > J111 > JAJRVO01. The sequence goes on along the minus strand of JAJRVO010000072.1, from coordinate 4,581 downwards.
GACGTGGGGTAGAATCAATTTGGTAATTAAGACAAATGCAAGTTGCGCCCATTACTATATTATGTAAAATAATATAAGGTAGATTAAATTTTATTTTGGATGCGGAAACTATGGATTTGAACATAAAAGACCTTAGGGCAGAGATGCCCAATTATCAAACCTATAAAGATTGGAATCGGGACGGCCCGATATTAGGAATTGCCGTTCACCACTCGGCCACCGCCGACCGTATTACGGGCGCGCCTGTGGGCAATGCCCGCACCTTTTTTGATTATCACGTTAATGCGCGCGGTTGGGCGCATGGGGGCTACAACTACGTTATTCCGGGCAGCGGCGAGATTGAATATGCCCTGGACGAAAAAATCTCGGCCTACCACGCCGGGTTTAAAGACCCCGACAACTCAGAGGGTTTGGAACGCGGCCAATATTGGAATAACCACTATCTGGCTATTTGCCTGTCCGGCTGGTTTAGCAATGACCGCACCTACCGCGACGCCGACGGCCATACTCATATGATGCCCAACAACTACACCGGCCCCACCGAGAGCCAGATGAAGTCGCTGCTATCGCTTATTCACTACCTGCGCCAAAAATATAACGTTCCGGTAGAAAATATCCGCGTTCATCGAGAGTTGGCCGGTAACAGCACCGTTTGCCCCGGTCACAATTTTGACCCGGCGGAACTGCGCGAAAAAATTCGCGCCGCCGATCAACCTGAGCCTGAACCGTCGCCCGGCCCGGAGCCGGACAGCCAGCCCCAGGTCAACCCCGGCGAGCACGTTCTTCTTTTGCCCGACACCGACAAATACCTGGCCTCGGCGATGGCCTATATCTGGAAGTTCCAGCCCGATGTTAGCTTTGCCGTAAATGAGGCCAAAGGGCGCTGGAAATATGTAACGGTTGTTGGCAATAAAGAAGATATTAGCGACGCGCAATTAGACCGTTTGCGCAGCGGCGGCGCGGTATTGGTCCAGCGCATTGCCGGCGATCCGGACGCGGTGCAAGGTACTTTGGATGGGTTGGTCGAAGCCAACCTGCGCTTTGTGGCCGTTCCCCCTCCGCCCGAAGAACCCACGCCCGAACCGGAACCCGTTGGTCGAACCTACACCGTCCAGCCCGGCGATAGCCTGTCGTTGATTGCCAGGAACATGTACGGCAAATCTAGTATGTGGACTATCATCTTTGAGGCCAATAGAAATATTCTCAGCGACCCTCGGCTGATACGTCCCGGACAAGTGTTGAAGATTCCTTTTGTGCCGGAGTAAGAAATAACAAGCGGATTTGGTAATTCAACATGGCTGTCAAAAAGGACAAATGACGAACGACGGTGGAAGAACGACACGATGGAACAGGGTTTTTGTCGTTAGTCCATCGTCGTTCATCCGGTTGAATAGAACGACCTAACCAATTACCCGCTTGTCTCATAACAGTAAAAGTAATCAATTATGGCTAAACGTAAATCACAACTTTTAGAGATACTTTATTCTCAGGGACCGGCGGCAGCGGTCATGAAATCTGTGGCCAAACGCCATGATCGCGGCCTGGCCGGCGATTTGCGATATCCCTTTTTAGCCATTGTGGGTCAAACGGAAATGAAAATTGCTTTACTGCTGGCTCTGGTCAATCGAGCGGTGGGGGGCGTTTTATTGGTGGGGGCGCGGGGAACGGCAAAAACAACAGCCGTGCGCGGCCTGGTCGATTTATTGCCGGTTGTTGAGCGCAGTACTTGCGAGTACGGCTGCGAGCCGGAAGACCTCTACAACTATGGGATGCATGTAGTCTGTAGCGAGTGCGCCCACAAACTGGGGATGGGCGATCCAATTACGGCCCCCGAACCTATGCGCCTGGTAGAGTTGCCCCTTAATGCCCGTATGGACGATGTAGTTGGCGGAATCAACGAGCGGGTGGCGCTGGAGCAAAACCGGGTTTTACTGGAGCGGGGCATTCTGGCCCAGGCGGATCAAAACTTACTCTACATTGATGAAGTGAACTTGCTGGACCGGATAATCATCGACGCCATTCTGGATGCTGCCGCTCAGAACCAATACACCGTCCGCCGGGGGCCAATGTCTTCAACGTATCGCTCGCGCTTGACGTTGGTTGGCTCAATGAATCCCGAAGAGGGGTTACTGCGCCCCCAAATTCAAGACCGATTTGGCCTGCGGGTGTTGGTGCGCGGCGTGGACGATCCCAAAGAACGTATAGAAATCTATCGTCGCTCCGTGGCGTACAAAAATAAACCCTACAAATTTGTGTTAGATTGGGTGGATGAAACAGAGGCGGCCATAATAGAGGTGGCTGAGGCCAGAAAACGCTTGCCCAAAGTCACCCTGGGGCATGAGGTTGAGAAAGAGGGCTTACGCTGGATTAGAGCGTTGAAGATTGACAGTCATCGAGCCGAGATGACCCTGTTTGAAGCAAGCCGGGCGTTAGCGGCGGCAGACGGCCGGCTTGAAGTAACCCTGGACGATTTGCGCACCGTTGCCCCAATGGCCCTGCGCCAGCGCCAAACTGAAACCGCCTCTGAATATTTTGAGGCTCAAGAAAAAGAGGATCAGAATATTAAATCCATTATTGACCACGGGCCAAAACCAAAAACCAGAAAAAAACGCGCTAAAAAATCAATGCCTTCCCCTTCGGCCACAAACCCTGCCTCAAACGGTCAATTGTCCCAAAAGAGCGATACAGCCTCCAACCCGGCAGTTGGGGCCGACGAGAGCGTCAGCGACGGTCAGGCATAACGCGCGTATCACTGCTGCATTGCCGCCACAAACTCAGACCGGCTCAGTTGAGCCAGAAATGCCGCTTCACTTTTGGCAGGCATCGTCGCTGCGTTATTATTCACCGTTTTGAGTGGTGAAGTCATCTCCAAAAGTTCTGCCAATGTAAGCAGCGAGTACCCGCAAGCGTCCGGTATATATTTGCGGATAAGCCTCATTTTTTCCAGCAATTCCGCCTGGCTAATTACCCCAAAATTCCCCGTAATATTTATAAGTTCCAGAAATTTTTGCAGCGTATCCTCATCAATACTGGGGATATTGTTGATGGCAAAAATTACGGCGGCTTCTATGTGCAGTTTTTTAATACTTTGTGTCGGCGTTAGGTCTGCGCTTTTCATAGCTTTTACAAATAACCTCCAAAAAATGCACTTTGTCTCATTACAAAACTCTGCTTAGAAACAAGAAGTAACCAGTGTTGAGTCTGGGGATTAGTTGTAGCAACGTTGGGTCTGATTATCGGCCAGGTAGAGACCAATAAGCCGATACTCCGGTAATAGTTGCTCCAAGACAGAAAAATCAATATTGGGTTGAGCCGAAGCTTTAAGCGCAACGGGTCGAGATTTGCGCTCAAATATCAATCGCCAGGTATTGGCCATGATGTGGTTTTGCGGGTGATTTATGGTTGACTTGTCAGACATATTGACCTCCCAAGATGGGTTAATAGTACCACAAGCCTGTAATGCTTGCCGAACTACTCTGATACAACCGGCTAACCCAAGACCAACGTTAACCCGTCGCTTGCCGGACGGGGCGGCGGGCAATTGCTTACAAGACAAAACCCCGAAAGGTTTTAAAAACCTTTCGGGGCTGGTTTCTCACTTCTAATTTCTAATTTGTATTTTACCGCCCTATTTTACTCAAAATAAAAATCTTCTTTGTCAACTTGCCCGGCTTCAAGCCGAGTCTGAAACTCTTCTAAAACAATAGCCGCCACTAATCCTAACATTAAAAGCAACGATACATCAGCCTCATCAAATTCACTCCCGCGCTTGTTAAGGAACTGGATAACGCCTTGAAACTTGCCTCGCCTCATAATTGGCACAGACACAATGGATTTTGTAAAAAAGCTAAATTGCTCGTCAACAACTTGCGAGAAACGCCAGTCTTGTTGGGGGTGATTGACAATGATCGGTTCGTGATTCTCGGCGACCCAACCGGCAATTCCTGTGTTGCTATTAATTCTATAGCCCGGCAATTGCCTGCTGAGTTCGCCGTGAGCCAAAATAAATACCAACTCATTGGTGTTTTGGTCCAGGCGCGACAGGGAGCCATCACTGGCCCCAATAACGGTCATTGTCTTATATAAAAGCTGGTTAAGCGCGTAGGGTAGATTTTCCTGGGAGGTTACTTGCTGGCTGGCCCAGTAAAGCGCTTTTACGGCATCCAGATAGCGATATAAGGCTTGATTTTTTTTGCCTAATCCTTCTACTTCTTGCTTAAAGCGAAGATTTTCCTGTTGTAAAAACCGTGTAGCCGATTTACTCATCATAACCTCCTGCTCTGTTATTTCAACACCAGTATAACAGAAAGTGTGTCAAAGCAAAAGAGGCAAATCCGTTTTATGCCAATGTTTTGTCTGATGTTGTTTAGCGCCCCATGATGCGCGGCATCGTTAAATGGGGAGAAAACGGGGGATACTATCGCTTGTGCCAAACACAGGACGCGCCCCCCGGCCTACGGCGTTTTCTTAGCAGTTGTATGTGGGACGCCAATTGGTCGTCCACCGACAAACCACTGTCCTTGCTCAACTTCATGCAACAACACACGCACCTTTTCCGGCGAGACCTGAAGGGTATCGACC
>JAJRVO010000699.1 GCA_024277275.1 Chloroflexota bacterium | reverse complement strand
TGTGCTAACTTAGATGTTGAGTATAGCGGTAATTAGTAAATGGTAATTGGTAATTTGGCCCAATCACTTAAGTGAAACGGCTTACTAATAACCAATTACCCGTACTAAAGCGCCGTATTTGGCTCAAGGTAGGTAGTTACAGAAAAGGGAGGATAAAAAAGAACAGCGTATGCAATACCTATGGATTGGGCTAGGCGGCTTTATTGGAGCCAATGCCCGTTATCTGTTGCAAGTGTGGGCGGCCAACTGGTGGGGAGCCAATTTTCCATACGGCACAATGCTGGCCAACGTGAGCGGCAGCTTTATCATTGCCTTTTTTATGACTCTTGCTACCGGACGGCTGGCGATATCGCCGGAGTTGAGACTGTTTGCGGCCGTTGGTTTTTTAGGCGGGTTTACCACATTTTCCTCATTTAGCCTGGAAACTTTTCGACTGTTTGAGCAAAGTGGATGGTGGGCGGCCGGTCTCAACTTTCTGGGCAATACCATTTTTGGTCTGATAGGCGTACTTTTAGGGATACTCCTGGCCCAACTGGTCCAGGGAACGGGGGGAGGTCAATAATGCAAATCAAAGGTCAGGCTCAAAAAGTAACAATTTACATTGATGAAAGCGACAAGTGGCAGCGCAAGCCCCTTTATATGGCTATTTTGGAAACGCTCAAAACAGAAGATTGCGCCGGGGCTACCGTTACCCGCGCCGTGGCCGGCTTTGGGGCGCACAGCCGCATCCACACCGCCAGCCTGGTCGACCTATCTGCAAATTTGCCCTTGATTATTGAGTGGGTTGATAACCCGGCCCGCGTTGAGCGCATTATGCCCCGGCTGCAAGAAATGGTTGCCGAAGGCCTTATCACCGTTCAAAATGTCGAGGTGGTTGCCTACAGCCATCGCCGGTTGCGCCAACTGCCCAGTTCAATGCCTGTGCAGGATATCATGAGCCGAGAGGTACATGCCGTGCAAACCGACACACCGCTGCTTGAAGTCATCGAATTGCTGCTGGATAAGGTTTATCGGGCATTGCCCGTAGTTGATGAGGCCAACCGGGTGGTGGGTATTGTAACCGAGGGCAACCTGCTGGAAAAGATAGAGTTATTGGCTACCAGCGTCCGGCAACAACTTACCCAGGCTGAAATGGCTGTTCAGTTACAAAACCTCCGTCGCCTGGACCAAACTGCGGCTAAAGCTATGACTCCCAACCCAATCAAAATCACCGCCGACGCCACAGTTTCCCAGGCAGTCAAACTGATGATAGCGCATAATATTAAACGGCTGCCGGTGGTCAACATGGAGCGCAAACTGGTAGGTATCGTCAGCCGGGTCGACGTGCTGCGCGTGCTGTCTCAGCCGCTGGTGGTCGAGTCGCCCCGTAAAGACCCTCCTCCCGGCCAACACATTCAAGTTGATGAAATTATGATGACAAATGTTTCCACGGTAAGCGCCAATACGTCTTTAGTCGAAATTATTGATTTGCTGGTTAGCAACATTCAGCGGCGGGTGGTGGTGGTTAATGATGACCGGCAAGTAGTTGGCATTGTAACCGATGGAGATTTAATCAACCGGGCTGCCGTTACTGAGCGACCCGGCATAATCCACTCTCTCAGCCGCCGGTTGCCCCTGGGGCAAGATGATACGCTTCATTTGAGCCAACGCACCGCCTCTGAAGTTATGACCGGCCGGGTCATCACAGTTACGCCCGAAACGTTGTTGCCAGACGCTCTGCAATTGCTATTATCACATCGTATCAAACGCCTGCCGGTGGTCAATGCTCAGGGGCAACTGGTTGGATTAGTGGGCCGGGGCGGTGTACTGCAAGCGCTTGGCCGCAAGTTGAGAGCTTGAGATAACCAGATAATCTTTACTTAAACTACGTATTTTCCAAAACTTTGTCTGGAAAAATGTATCTTCTCAATATTGTGGGGCAGACTGGAAAGTCTGCCGTTTAGACAGGCTAGAAAGCCTGTCCCACATATTGCTCCCCGAATTATTGAGAAGATACGAAAAAATTGTGATTGCTAATAAAAGAGCGCCGTCATTGATGCATTCACAATTCACCGTTTACCATTCACTATTCACAATTATCGACACAAATCTACCGACATTGATGCAATAAGCGCTTAAACATGCCCAATTTTACAATTATCAATAACCGAGACGAATGGGACCAGACTTTAACCGGCTTGCCTGCCGCCCACGCCCTGCAAAGCTGGGATTGGGGCGACTTTAAAAGTCGTTGGGGTTGGACGGCAACGCGCTTGCTGTGGGTCAAGACCGGCACGCAGGTAGCTGCGACCCAGCCAATAGCTGCGGCCCAGCCAATGGCAGAGGCCCAGCCAATGGCAGCGGCCCAGCCAATGGCAGCGGCGCAGCCAATGGCAGCGGCGCAGCCAATGGCAGCGGCGCAAATTTTGGCTCGACCCATTCCCCGCACGCCGTGGCGGGTTCTTTACGTCAGCAAAGGACCGGCTCTGGATTATGCCGATACGGCCCTGGCTGCTCAAGTTTTGGCCGATTTGGA
>JAJRVO010000698.1 GCA_024277275.1 Chloroflexota bacterium | reverse complement strand
TCATCTGTGTCCCATAAAAATGTTACTTTATGGCCGTTGGCAGTATACTTGGAAATGGGCTTGGTCAGGTTAGGGTCTTGCCCCTGTCACTCATTTGGATATGTTTCAAAAAACGTCAGACAAATAGTTGCCAAACCCTAATAAACCATATCTCCGCGCACAAAGGCGGCTGTGCGGGGATCGACCGGGGAATTAAAAAAGGTGGGGGTATCGGCTGCTTCAACCAGACGACCGTCAAGGAGAAAAGCGGTGCGATGAGCCAGACGTTTGGCCTGAAAAATGTTATGCGTAACCAGTACAACGGTTGTACCCTGCTCTTGATTGACCTGGGTGATAATCTGCTCAATGATTTTGATGTTGTAGGGGTCAAGATTGGCCGTTGGTTCATCTAAAAGGAACACGGTAGGTTGCACCACCAGAGCGCGAGCCAGAGCCACCCGTTGGGCCTCGCCGCCACTGAGGGTGCGAGCGGCAGCATCGGCCAGGTCCCTTAATCCCACCCGGTCCAATGCTCCGGCCACCGCTTGCTCAACTGTTTTACTATCCCGCCCCCGTATTTTGAGGCCATAGGCCACGTTGGCCGCCACAGAGCGATTAAGCAACAGCGGGCTTTGAAACACGGTGGTCACTTTACGACGGGTATCGAGGGGCAAACCGCTGCCGTTTAAGGTGTGGTTTTGAAAAACAATGTGTCCCGCAGCCGGTTCCTCTAAAAAATTAAGCTGGCGTAACAAGGTGCTTTTTCCGGCCCCGCTGGGACCAACCAAAGCCAGTATCTCGCCCTCATAAATTTCAAGCGAGTCTATTTGTAGCACCACCCGGCCATTATAGGTTTGGGTCAGGTTATGGAGTTTATAAATTGCCTTGCCGGTCATTTTTGCACCGTTAAACCCAAAACTCGTGACGCGTGCTGCGTGAAATAATTTTGATCACGCATCACGCGAAATTGCGACAAGTTTTGGGATGATTTAAATTTTGGAACTGGCTTATTCCCGACCTTGCAGGCGCAGCATAGCCACATTAGTCAGGAAGGTCAGCAACAACAAGATGATACCCAGAGCAATGGCTAACTCAAAGTTGCCTTTACGAGTTTCCAGCACAATGGCCGTGGTCAGGGTCCGGGTTTTGTTTTCGATATTGCCCCCTACCAGCATCACCGCTCCAACCTCTGAAATAATAGCCCCAAAACCGGCAATAATAGAGACAATTACCCCAATCCGGGCCTCCACCAAAACGGCAAGCGTGGCCTGCCAGCCGGTTGCGCCCAAGGCCAGTAATTGCCGCCGCAGGTTAGGGTCGACTCCCATGACCGCGGCCATAGTAAAACCGGCCACCAGGGGAAAAGAGATAATGGTTTGGGCTATAATCATCGCCCTGGGAGTAAACAGCCAGCCCAAAGCGCCAACAGGTCCGCTGCGAGAGAACATCAGGTAAACAAACAGGCCAATAACCACCGGCGGAAAACCCATCCCGGTATAGAGCAAAGCCATCACAAAACGCCGGCCAATGAAGCGTTTAAGGCCCAGCGCAGCCCCCAGAGGAATACCGACAATGGCGCTAAAAGCAAGAGCTATTCCGGCCACATACAGAGATAACCAGATAATTTCGTACAGGGCCGAGTCAAGGCTAAAAATAAGCCTGGTAGCCTGGATACTGCCGTCAAGTAAATCGTTCATTCAATTAACAATTAACAATTAACAATTAACAATTAACAAAATTTTCGTGTTTCGAATAAAAACTTGCTTCACCAAACTCATTAAACTCACCCAACCCACCAAACTCACCCAACTCTCTACTATTTGGCCGCATTCCAGGCCGCCGAGTCGGGTACAAAGAGGGGCTGGCCGAATTTATCCATCCCAAATTGGCTGATTAGTTGTTGCGTTTCCAGCGAGGTCAACCACTCTATAAAGGCGTTGGCGGCGGTGATGTTAATATTAGAATGTTTTTCTGGATTGACGGCGATTACGCCATAAGGATTAAAAAGGCGAGAATCCCCTTCGACCATAATCTCCAGGTCAAGCCCCTGCGCTTTGCGAGCCAAGAACGTAGCCCGGTCGCTGAGGGTATAAGCTTGCTGCTCGTTGGCAATGGTCAACACTGACCCCATGCCCTGCCCCACCGACAGATACCACTCGCCCTCCGGCCTGACAAAGGTTTTGTCGACATTTTTGATACTGGTAGCGTCTGTTAGCGATACATTAGTCGCTTGCCACAAACTTTGTTCTTTGATGTGCGTGCCGGAATCGTCGCCGCGAGAAACAAATACGTTTTGGGTTTCGGCGATTTTGGCTAAGGCTGCCCCGGCGTCGGTTAGCCCTTTAATATTGGCCGGGTCGGCTGCCGGGCCGACGATGACAAAATCGTTATACATCACATCCTGGCGGTTAACGCCAAAACCGGCTGCCATAAAAGCATCCTCGCGGCTACGGGCGTGAACCAAAATGACATCGGCGTCGCCATTTTCGCCCAACTGAATGGCTTGCCCTGTACCGACGGCAATGACCTCAACCGTAGCCCCATAGCGGGCTTCAAAATCGGGTAGAATGGTCTTGAGCAAACCAGAGTCGTCGGTGCTGGTGGTGGTAGCCAGAATCAGGCGACCCACTTCCAGGCCGGTCGGCTCCGCCGGCGAGACCACAACATCGGGCAAGCTCAAGGGGCGGTTAAGCAGAACTTCGGCCTCGGCGGCGCCGGGGACGCACAGTTTCCAACCACCTTCTATAATGTCGACATTTTCAATAGAGGCAAAGCTGTTATCCGTACCGTTTTTGCTATTGGTGGCTTCGGCAATGGCCGGATAGGCAAATACGTCGCCGTAAATTTTTTAGGCAATCTTTGAGAGCCAGTCATCTGCCTGAACGATAACTTCTTGCTCGCAAGTTACCGCATCCTGGGCTAAGGGGGCAGCGAAAACCGCCGGTTGTAAAAATACACTAAAAAACAAGAGTAAAGTCAAAATGAAGAGTTTCTTACTGGTTTTCATAGATAAAGTTCCTTGTCTCTAAATTTGGTGAGTTTATTGAGTTGCACGAGTTTATTGAGTTGTATGAGTCTGGCGAGTTAGGTGAGTTTACCCCTTGTTCCAATGCTCCAGCGTTGGAATGCCTTAGCAACGTGTTTCTTAAAGACCGCAGAGGTTTTTTACAAGGCATTTTTAAGCGAATTTGCCCCGGTTATGAACCTGACTTACAGTTAAAATCGGCTTCAGAAACCTCTGCGGTCTGGTTTACACGATTTAAGAAACACCTTCTTAGCAACCTGAGTTCGGTTTAAGAGAGTATGTCATTCTGAGCGACCAACGGGAGCGAAGAATCCCTTTGAACCTGGATTGCAATCAAAGATTCGAGGGATTCTTCACTCCACTTCGCTCCGTTCAGAATGACATGAGGCGCTATCTGGCTTATCTCGAACTCAGGCCCTTACGTTTTAACTATTCAACCACTCCACCCGGCCTGTCTCTTCGACGTTATACCCCCCTAAATCCGCGATGCTTTTCTTGGCCTTATCGGTAGAGAGCCAGCGCGCTAAAGCCTGAATTGGAGCGTGGTTCCACACCTCTGCCGGAATGACCAGATCATAGCGTTCCATTGTCAGGGGCAGGAAATCAAGCCCGTAGGCCAGGGCGGCCGCTTGCACGCCTAGCCCAACATCAGCGCTATCTTCGGCGATGGCGCAAGCAACCTCCGAGTGAGTTTGCATTTCCGTCTGGTAGCCGGGGATATCTTCAGATGCCAGCCCCATCCGGCGCAGGCGGGCGTCTAACCAGACACGGGTGCCGGTACCCGGCTGGCGGTTGACAAAGCGCAACCCGGATTGGGTCAAATCCTCCAGCCCGGCCACCGGCCTTGCGGGCGAGAAAATGAGTCCAAGATGGCGATGAGCCAGAGTCAGGAGGGCGACCCGTCGCCCCGGCAGCAACCGTCGAACAAAGGGGGCATTGTAGGTGTCGTTTTCCTCGTCCCAAAGGTGACAACCGGCCACTTCGGCCTGGCCTTGAGCCAGGGCCATCAAGCCGGCCAGGCTCCCGCCAAAGGTAAGTTGGGGGACATAATCCGGGGCTATCTCGGCAAAATGAGCGGTAATAAAAGCTACGGCCAGATCGTGACTGCCAACAAAGCGCAAAGACCCTTCAGGCCAACGGGTTAACTCCTGATCCAGCGTTCGCCAGCGGTCCAGAGCCAGGCGTATGGCTTGCTCTATCTCCGGTTGGGTGTAGCCTGCCGTCAGCGTTTCCAGCAGAAAAGCCTCGGCCCGATGAACCAGCGCGACCCGCCGCAGGGGTAAAACCTCTTCGGTTGGGATGGTTTCTATCACACTGGTGCCTTGACCCGGACGGCTGACCACCAATCCCTGCCGGGCCAGTTCCTCGTAAGCTCGTTGGACAGTGCCAATGGTACAATTCCACCGGGCGGCCATTTCCCGCACCGAAGGGAGACGGTCGCCAGACTGAAGAACTTTTTGCAGAATTTCCTGGCGCACAGATTCGATAATTTGCTGATAAAGAAACGTTTTGTCCATACGTTTGCGCTGCTCAAAAGGTACTGTATACTTGAACCGATACAATTATACTAAAGTTAAATATAGAGTCAAAACTTGACCGGAGAAAAGCGTTCAGAATCAGTGTCAACATGTATTAAAAGAGAATATGCCAGACCCTAAAGGTTTTGAAAACCTTTAGGGTCTCTCGTACCAAAAAACCCTTGACAAACCGGCATAACTGTGATAAAGTACACTCAGATTGAGTGGGTTACACTGTTGATTAGTGTATTGTCATAATTGCCATTGTTTTTCTCCTCTAATAACAATCACTTGCCAACGCTCTGATAATAGAATACGGATATCAATTCTTTTGGCGTCGGGAGTCGAAAACGCATTTTGGACTTCTGACATAGCGCAACTTCCAGCCCACTTTAAATACAGCAAAATCATTACACAAGGAGCATAATATAATGGGTCTATTTCGCTTTGAGACGCCGCAGAAAGTAATGAAAATCTGGAACTTTGAGGTGGGCGGTCAACCGGGCGAGCGGCCGCCGCTGCTCATCGCCAATGTCTTCCAAACCAAAGATAAACTGGTTAGCAAACGCAATCCCCCTACCTGGGATAAAGCGGCCTACCAGGACCGGATTAAAGAGTTAGAGGAGATATCGCTGGAAACCGGCATCCCGACTCTGGTGGGCATTGTCGCGCCTACCATTGACGAAATGAAAGCCTACACAGACTGGTTTTTAAGCGTCAACGACACCCTGCCCTTCGGCATCGACGCCTGGACCGAAGACGCCCGGCGCGGCGCGGCCCGCTACGTGGCAGAAATAGGGATGCAAGACCGCTTTAATTACAACAGCATCACCGCCTGGGACCCGGACATCCCCGACCAGGTCGCCGAGTTGAAAGAACTGGGCATTAAATCCATTATTGTGCAACCCTTTGATAATGAGGACAAGCGAGCCACAGGGCGCGTAAAATCGTTGCGTGAAATTCTGTCGCACATTAATGAAGACGATTTTCAATCGATTCTGGTAGATACCACCACTATGAACCTGCCGACTCAGGGCTTCTGTTTTCTGGCTAATCGACTGGTTAAAGAAGAGTTTGGCCTGCCCTCCGGCAACGCCCCGGCTAACGGTTCTTACATGTGGATGGACGGCGCCAAACAGTGGGGCATTGAAGCCTTTAAAGGCGTTGATGCCGGGATGCACGCTATCTCGACGATGTTTTGGCAAGACTGGATGGTCTTTGGTCCAACCACCGGCACCCGGCGAATCTTTGCCGCCGTAGCCGCCGCCCACGCCATGCTG
>JAJRVO010000697.1 GCA_024277275.1 Chloroflexota bacterium | reverse complement strand
ATTTAGTTAGAGTTCAAGGTTTTCTGAAAAATAAATATCAATAGGGGGTCTTTAAAAAGAAACCTCGCAAGATAAAGCGAGGTTTCTTTTTATGCTATTGCAGTTGCGGTTCTGATTCTATGGGCCGCCCTTTATTTGCAACTCATATTCCAGCGGGCCGATATCGTGATTGTGAACCCGGATGAAGTAAACGTGTTCTTCCATCAATTGACCGTCCCACAACACCTGCAAAGATTTTTCGTTTTTGAGTTTATTTGGCGAAGGCGAGCTGGCTCCCAGGGGATCAAGCTGGTCAGTTGTGCCTCGGGTCCAAATGTGCAGTTGGTTGCCCGGATAAATCTCAAATTCGGCGTGGCGGGCGCGAACGTCGTCGAGGGGGGTGTTGGTTAGATAAATCTTAAAGTCGTGGTTGGGAGTGTCATCATCATAACGATCAAAATAGTAGAATTTGTACCACATCTCTTCACCGGCCTGCAACGAACCGCGCGTGTCGCCAATTTTGACAGGAATGGCTTCAGGAGGGCTTTCTCCCGGTTCAGGCGGCGGGCCGGGCCGGGTGGGCGGAGCAACAGCATAGGGCGTTCGCCCTGCCGCGCCGTCTCTCTTGTGGAGCGTGGGGTTGCCCAACTCGGCGTTTTCAACATCGTTGGGGAAGAGGTAATAGTCAACCACTTCCGGCGAGCCATTTTTTACCTTGATAAAGTAACGGTCGCCATCTACCAGCGACCCGGCCCAGAGACGTTCTCCCGTGAGGGGGTCCTCGTCTCTGGAGACCCATAGGCCCAGACCAAAATTATCCATGTAATCGCTGTCGCCGCGTGCCCAAATGTGGTATTGGCTACCCGGAAATAGCTCAAAGTTTATTCGGTTGCTAATAAAGCCCTGGCTGGGCGTAAAGAACATGGTTAGGGCCATATCTTCAATCAACTCGTCATCAAAATCGTCGCGGGTCAGTTCGTACCAATGCTCGCCATAAGGGGCCAGTCGGCCGCTGTTAACGTTGTTTAGGTCAAGAATCAGCGGGTTGTTGGGGTAAATGTTAACCGGCGAGTAAACGGGATCGGGCTGCACAGGTTGGGCCGGCGGTTCTGAGTCGTCATCATCCTCTCCGCCTGGGTTGTCATCGGTCACGTCAGCGTTGGGGTCTTTAGGGATGTTGAACGGAATGGCTAACCAGCCCAGCGAGTCGGCCTGAATTAGCCACCGGGAAGCGGTCTCAGCGTCTTGGCCTGCAATGGCTTGAGCGGTTAAATCCCACAGGGTTTGACGGTCGGCCAGGCTGGGTTGGGGCGCATCCTGGGGCAAGGTTCCTTCGGTTACAATCCAGCCTACGGCCTGAGCATTTTTCATCCATCCGGCGGCTTGTTCTGCCGGCATATTGTTGACGGCTTGGGCGGTCAGGGTCCAGGCCATTTGCCGGGCGTTGAGCGGAACGGCATTGCCGGCGGCGGCATTGATACTGGCCGGAATTGCGCCGGAGACGGCAGGCTGCTCCGCTTTTGCCTCCAGCGTATAATCCAGCCCAAATGGCGAGTTGTTGAAGACACGCACGTAGTATCGCTCAGATTCGGCAACGTGGCCGGTCCAAAATGACTCAATGAGACTTTGGTTAGATGTTTTTAGAGGTGAGCGTAACCCCATACCCAAAGTTGTGGGCGAAACTTCGGTTTGTTGTTGGAACCAGGAATTGGTTTGCTCTTGGGCAAATATCTCAAAGTTAACTTGCTCTGTATTAATGAGCGCTTCACTTTGATACCGCATAGCCAGAGAAACCCAGGAAAATCCGGGGTCGTCAAAGCTGTCGCGGCTGTAGAGATACCAGTTTTCTTCGCCGGGATTTAGGTGGTTAACGTTAATGCCTCTGGAGAGCGGTCGAGCGGATTGGGGAGAGTAGCCGGTGTTATCGTTAAAAGAGAAGTCTAACAAATTATTGCCGGGCGTGGTGTTGGCAAAAACCGGCACCGCCACAACCAGCAGGGCAATAATTACCAGACTATAACCAAAAAGAGATTTATAGGTTATTTTTGACGACTTGTACGTTAATTTCATTTTTAAACCTCCCAACTTTTCTACAATGGGGGACAGAAAACCTTTTTCACCACTACCTACAGCTTACCATAAAATGTATATCCAGTCAATTATGTCAAGTTGACGAGAGCATTTTAGTTTTGGACGAATAATTAACTTAACCGCCAAGTGCGCCAAGAACGCGAAGAAAAACCTAAATAACTTGGCGTTCTTGGCGACCTTGGCGGTTTATCTCTATACATTAATTATCTTGCCCAAAAGTGAAATACACTCAAGTTGACTGCAAAAAAAGACCTCCCCGTTTGGACAAATGGGGAGGTTCTTGTTGCTTATTTTATCCATATTTATGGAGTTATTGGCATGTCCACGCTTGAGACCCGGATATGCCAAAGTTGACGCTAATCAGGATGATGTCGAAGATGTCTACAACGCCGTCTCTATTTATATCGGCGGGCAGGCCGGGGCCGGTGTTGCCAAAAGTGGCTCCCACTGCGGCGGCATCGGTTATATCTATTGCGTTGTCGTCGTTAACGTCGCCGCTTAGGAGGGCGGCGGTCAGCAGGTTTGTTTCCGGCGCTGCCACTGTGAGGGCAGTACAGACCGCAGGCAGATAACCGACCGCATCGGCGGTAATGGAGGCGTGAGCCCCTGTAGACACATCGGTAATGGTGAAGTTGCCGGCTGAGTTAGTGACGGCGTTTTGGCCGCTATCATCGACGGTTACAGTTGCGCCTGACCAATCATTGCCGACCCGTCCGGCCAGAATCACTTGACCCGTGAGCATAGCTGAGGTGGGTGTGGGCGTTGGTCCATCGGTAGGTGTGGGGGTTGGCGCGTCGGTGGGTGTAGGAGTTGGGTCGTCGGTGGGTGTGGGCGTTGGCGCGTCGGTGGGTGTGGGGGTTGGTGCGTCGGTGGGTGTAGGAGTTGGCGCGTCGGTGGGTGTGGGGGTTGGTGGGTTTTGGATTGAAACGGTGTAACTTTGGCCGGTTACATTGAAGGGAGCGGCTTGGGAGTCGCCAATTTTTTCATCGGCAAAAGTAAAAGTAACCTCGCCGGAGGTATTAGCGGCGATAGCGTCAAAGGTTAGCAGGATAACATCTCCGGTCAATCCCGGCGCGTTTCCCTGGCGACTGGCGACCAATCTTATCTGACCGGCGGCGTTGTCGGCATTATTGATGACAATGAACTCAAGGTTAGGGTTGACCTGCAAATTGACGGCAGTGACTAGCGCCGGATTGTAATTGATGTCGAATTGAACGCCGTACAGGCCCGGCTCCGTAATACCCTGGGCTAGAACTGAAACGTTGAAGGTTTCTCCGGCGACTACGTTTGCCGAGCCGTTCATAGCCAGGGTAATTGGGTTGGGCGTTGGTTCATCGGTGGGGGTTGGCGTGGGTGTTGGTTCATCGGTGGACGTTGGCGTAATTGCCGGCTCCGGGGCAGGCTCGACGCCGTCCCAGTCGCTATCAAAAATTAAGAGCGCGCCTCCGCCGGGTTTCCCTCCGCCGGGAAAGTCGTTCCAGCAGCGGTCGGTGACGTAGATTTTGCCGTTGTTGGGGTTGATGGCAATTTCAAAGGGGTTTTTCCATTGCAGGTTGTTGGCTTTAAGGGGAGGATTGCCGGCCACAATATTTGGAGCAAAGCCAGACGATACCCCTCCATCAAAATTGACAGCGTAAGTTCCGCCTCTGGCCGGGTTGTTGCAAGCGGCCTCATCGCCATTAGAGGCGTCATAGGCAAAGCCGCCGTAGGTTCCGCGCATCAGATTGGCTGTCGGGTCATACATCAGGCCAACTTCCGCGTAGTCGCCGATTTGAATATTGGCGTTACGCAACAGCAGATTTTTGGGGTTAGCCGGGTCAAAGCCGTAGATAAGCATTTTGTTAGGGTTGGGGAAGGCCGCTCCGCCAAAACGCGGGTCGTCGGCATAGGTGATGAAAAGACGCGGTTCAGCCATGCCCGCCTCTTGCCACAAGCCAATTGCGTGCGGCATCCCGGTGGTAGCGGCGCCGGCCATGTCTTCAAAAACAAGCTCTTGTTTCTCGACTCCGTATGGCTCGGCGCTGTTTATCCCCCGAATTTGAAAGGGCTTAGGTAGTCCCTGGTCGCCGGGAACGGCGTCGCGCATGGTGACAAAGTTGAAGCCTTGCAGGCTGTTGGCTACAACCATTTCAAAAGGGCTGAAGCCGGATTGATCGACAATAAAGGGGGCTGCTGAGAGCGGATTGGCGATATCGGCGCTGAAGATGATGATTCGACCATCCCGGTAATCGGGGAAATGCACCTGTCCCGTCACCGGGTTGACTGCCGGGGCGGTCGGCTGGAAGACGCTCCCGGCAAAGTAGTTGGTCAGCACGGTGTCGGTTGCCGGGTCGATGATGGAGACCAGGCCATCTCTAAAGGAGCCGACGAAAACGTACCGGCCATTGCCGGAGATGGCTATGCCCCACGGCTCTCGGCCAATGCCCGAAAAATCTGTGCGAGGACTGGGATTGACCAGGCCGTCTTTTGCGCCGGGAATAGTGTAGAGTACTTCGTCCGTTTCGCCGTCTATGACGGCCACAAAGGGGTAGGGTTTGGAGGCATCTGAGGAGACTGCCGGCCCTTGAAAGGCAACGTACACTTTGTTAAGCTGCTGGTGTACAGCTACGCCTTTGGGGTGAATGGGATAAACTGCACCCAGAGTAGCTTGAACGCTACCTCCTTGAGTTAGATCGATGGCTGTTCTACCCGTAGTAGGATAGTGACCTGCCGCTTCGCCAACAAAACGCAAGTAAACGGTATAGCTGCCGGGGTCTCGATCTGTAAATTCAGCCGGAACGGGCAAACAACCTAACATTCCGCCGGAGCTATCTTCTAAACAGGCTTCCACGCCGCCGCCGGCTAATTCCATCTCATCGCCGGCGCAAAGGCCGTTGGCGTTTTGATCGTAGCAAGCATTAACGTCGATATCGCCGCTGCCGGCCTGGGCATATATGACCCCGCCGGTCAGGGCTATAAACAGCAGCAACCCAGATGCCGCTGTCAACCATTTTGTTGAAAATAGCTTTTTCATTTGAGTTTCTCCATATGCTGCTAATATCGCAAATATTGAGAGATTGCACAACAAAAAACGCCCCCTGCACGCTTTGTGTCCTTTTTTAGAGAACACAAAGCCAGGGGGCGCAGCGATTTACGATTTTAGATTGGCGATTTACGATTGGTTGGCAAATACAATCATAAATCCAAAATCCAAAATCCAAAATCCAAAATCCAAAATCCAAAATCGTAAATGGTCTTACAACCCTGAATGCAGGTAAATATTTTTAAAGAGCAAAAAACAAAGAGCGTAGTTAGTATTGTAACTCTGGTTACTACTACTGTAACT
>JAJRVO010000696.1 GCA_024277275.1 Chloroflexota bacterium | reverse complement strand
TAATTGCTAATTGCTAATTGCTAATTGCTAATTGCTAATTGCTAATTGCTAATTGCTAATTGCTAATTGCTAATTGCTAATTGCTAATTGCTAATTGCTAATTGCTAATTGCTAATTGCTAATTGCTAATTGCTAATTGCTCACTGGCGCTCATTACTGCCTCTACAATTTTTACGTAGCCGGTGCATCGACACAGATTTCCCGACAGGGTTGAGCGGATTTCGGCTTCGGTGGGGTGCGGGTTTTCTTGGAGTAAGGCCAGGGCGCTCATGACAAAACCGGGGGTGCAGAAACCGCATTGGATGCCCCCCTTCTCCACCAACGCTTGCTGAAGAGGGTGCATATCGCCGTTTGTGGCGACGCCTTCAACGGTCAAAATCTCGGCTCCGTCTAAATCCGCGGCCAGCAGCAGGCACGAATTCATCGGCAGGCCATTGACGTGGATGGTGCAAGCCCCACACTCACCTTCGTCGCAACCTCGATGCGCGCCCATCAGATTCAACTCTTGGCGGAGTACGTCCAGCAGTGTGCGACGGGTGTCGATATAGAGTTCGTGGTAATCGCCGTTGACAGTAAGCTTGATTGGTATTTTCATTTATTTATTCCTGTAAGCGCGTGCAAACAACGGCGTGTGGCTACCTCAACCATTCGCCGCCGGTACCAGGCTGAACTGCCCACATCGTCAATGGGCATACACTCATCGGCGGCAATTTTTGCGGCCCGGTCAAGGCGGTCCGGGGTGAGGGGTTGGCCTATCAGTTCGGTTTCGGCTTGTTTGGCTCGTATAGGCGTTGGCGCAACAGCGCCTAACACAATTCTGGCTGCCTGGCATATATTCTCTTCAATCTTCAATCTTATGCCGACTCCCACCACGGCGATATCCATAAAGGATCGCGGTACGTGCTTAATATAAATGGTTTCTCCCTCCGGCGGCGGGACGTTAATCCTCTGGAGCAATTCACCGGGAGCCAGCGCCGATTGACCCGGACCCAGGAAAAAATCTTCCAGTGAAAGCCGCCGCCCGCCTTGGGGACCAATAAGGTCAAGCGTTGCTCCCATAGCAATGAGCGGTGAAACCGAATCGGCGGCGGGAGAGGCGTTGCATATATTGCCGCCAACGGTGGCAAAATTACGGATTTGTTTGGATGCCATCAGGCCGGCAGTCTGCGCCAGACAGGGATAATGTTCCCGGATGATGGGCGAGCGGGTTAACTCTCCCAGGGTGGTTAATGCTCCCAACTGTAAGCCGGTTTGCTCATCGTAGCTAATGCCTTTTAGCGCCGATAGCCGTTTAATGTTAATAACGGCTGCCGGAGTCACCAGCCCCGCCTTCATCTGAATCATTAAATCTGAACCACCGGCTATAATACGTGCCTGGCCGTTTAGCCGGCCCAGTAAATCCAGCGCTTCCGGTAATGATTGGGGAGTGTAATGGTCAAATTCTTGCATGTTTTCGTACCCTAATAAATGATGAACGCGGAGTGATGAATGATGAGTTTTAAATTCCGCATTCTGCGTTCATCATTCATCATTTGTTGATCGTCCCGCCTGAAAACCGATTTCTAACGCCTGTAAGTTTAGTTCTCGTCCACGGGGGGCTATGGCCTTGACGGTTTCTCGTAAAGTTTCAATGGGCAGCGGCAGGGCCGGATAAGCGACCGCAAAGCCGGTCAGAATAACGTTGGCTATGGCGGCAACACCCAATTCCATCGCCATTTGGCTGGCGGGTAGAGAGTGTACTTGAATCTCAAGTCGTTCAAGGTGTTCCGCTACCTCTGGCCGCAGCCCGTTTTCGGAGTTGACAAAGATGGTTCCGCCTGGTCGTAAAAAGGGCAGGTTACGTACGGCCTCGTCGGGTTCCATCGCCAGCAAAATGTCGGCAGTTCCGCGTCGAACGAGGGGCGCTTCGCTCCCGCCGATTTTTAGGTGCGAGATGACCGAGCCTCCACGCTGGCTCATACCGTGCGTTTCCGAGACCATCACCGAATGTCCAAGTTCCATAGCTGTTTGGGACAACAGGCGGGTAAAGAAAACCACGCCTTGCCCGCCCAGGCCGGCCAGAATAACTTTAAGTTCTGTCATAATGTTGCCTCACTTGCTACCGTCTGCGGTATTTCGTTGGCTATTGCTTCTGGAATAATGAACCCTTTGTGGCAGGCATCAATACATTGCCCGCAATTTACACAGATTTTGTAATCTATATCGACCCGGGTTTTATCGGGTCGAAGCACCAGGGCAGGGCACTCAAAAGCTTCCACGCAATAGCGACAGCCGTCACACTCTTCGGTAATGACCACCGGCAAGGGGTCGTCACGCACCGATGACGGGTCGTAAAGTACGCAGGGCCGGTCGGCGATGATTACAGCCACGCCCCCATCCTCTGCCTGAGAGTGGTTGTAGGCATCGCGCAAAATCTCTTGAAACGTTTCCTGGTTATAGGGGTCGGTTTGTTTAACAAAGTTGACTCCGCAAGCCCGCACCATATTGGGAATTGAGGCGACACGGGTAGCTTCGCTGCCGTCGGCCAGGTAGTTGTTGGCCGGGGTTGGCTGGTGTCCGGTCATGGCGGTGGTGTGGTTGTCGAGAATAATTAGCACAAAGCGCGCCCCGGTATGGACGGCGTTAATTAGCGGCACAATGCCGGAGTGCAGAAAGGTGGAATCGCCGATGGTGGATACGATAGGGCGACTATCTCCTACCAGGCGGTTAGCCTGGTAAAAGCCGTTAGCCATAGTTACGGCGGCCCCCATATCAACCACGGTATCAACCGCCCGCAGGTTGGAGCCTAACGTGTAGCAGCCGATATCGCCCGGATAAATGGCGCTGAGGCCAAATTCTTTTTTAAGGGAGTAAAAAGCCGAGCGATGGGAGCAGCCGGGACACAGGCGCGGTTTGCGGATGGGCAAGGGGAGCGAGTTGACCAGGGTCTGCAATTCTACGTCGTCGAGGGAGGGGTTGACTTTGTATCCCGCCCCGGTCAGCACTTCGGCCAGCAAGGTGGACACAACTTCAGGCGAGAGTTCGCCGGCGGTTGGGACCGTGCCGTCCAGCCGCCCTCTAATCCGGCTTCGCTCCGGTAATTGCAGTTCGATGCAGGTATCGGGTTCTTCCAAAACCACCACGGTTTCAAACCTGGCTATAAACTCGCCGACCAGCTTTTGCGGCAGGGGGTAGGGTGTGCCAATTTTAAGTATGGGAATTTGTGCGTCCAGTTCAAGCAGCGATTGTTTGGCTGTGTTGAAGGCTACCCCGGAGGCAATAACACCTACTTGATTTTGGATTTTGGACCCTTCGACTTGCGCTCTTTGAGCGCCGCTCAGGACAGGTTTTGGATTTTGGATTGGTTCTACTACATAATTAAGAGGGGATTGGTTGAATTCGGCTTCGATGTCGGCTAGTTTTTTGTTGAGTTCAACGTGTAATTTGTAGCGAAATTTTGGGGTGGCGGCCCAACGGGTTGGGTTTTTGTTAAATTTTACGGATGGGATTTCGCCGTCGGGGGCCGGAGTAACCTCCATCGGCAGGCTTTGCACGGCGTGACACAGCCGGGTGGTAGGGCGCAGAATCACCGGAACCTCGTAGCGCTCGGAAAGGATGAATGCGTTTTCAATCATGGCGCGGGCTTCGGCGGGGGTGGCCGGGTCAAAAACCGGCACTTTGGCGGTCAGGGCCATTAGCCGGGAGTCTTGCTCGGTTTGAGAGGAGTGGGGGCCGGGGTCGTCGGCGGGGATGATGACAAAGCCGCCTTTTACCCCAATGTAGGCCGCGCTAAAGAGCGGGTCGGAGGCGACGTTCAGGCCGACTTGTTTTAAAGCGACAGCCGCTCGTAACCCGGCCCAACTGGCGGCCAGAGCCACTTCAAAAGCAACCTTCTCGTTAACCGACCACTCGGTGTACACTTGTCGCGCCAGTTGTTTTTTGTACTTGACCACTCCGGCCAAAATCTCTGAACTGGGTGTGCCCGGATAGGCGGTTGCCACCCGGCAACCCTGTTCTACCAATCCCAGGGCGATGGCCTCGTTGCCTAGCACCATTTCTTGCCGTGTGTTTGTGTCTGTCATTACGTTATCCTTTCCAAAAAGCCGTTCGGTCTATTTCACAAAGGCGACTAGTCGCTAATTTTTACCCGGCTACAATTTGGTAATGAGGCTTTTGCCCCTGCAATACATCTATTATTCCCCAAGCCACATCCATTGATGCTCTGGTTTGAGCTTCTCGTGTTAATGCGCCTAAATGGGGCGTGGTGATAACCCGGCTATCGTTAAACAAGGGGTTCTCGCCAGGCGGTTCTAAAGCAAAAACGTCGAGGGCCGCGCCGGCCAGTCGATTTTCTTGCAAGGCGTTGAGCAGATCATCTTCGTTAACAATCCCTCCCCGGGCGCAGCAGATTAAGAACGCGGAAGATTTCATAGCCTTAAGGGCTTGCTTGTTGATCAGGTCTTTTGTGTTTGGCAGCAAGGGAACGTGAACGGCGACAAAATCTGATGAAATCAACAGGTCATTCAGGTTATACAATTTAACCGAATGTAGCTCTGGCGGCAGGTTGCCAACGAAGGGATCATGGGCTACCACTTGCAAGCCAAAAGCCAGGGCACGTAGGGCCACTTCTTGCCCAATGCGACCCAGCCCCACAATGCCCAGCGTTTTACCTGCCAGTTCAACCCCTCGATATTTTTTTGGCGCCCAGTGTCCTTCTTTTACGGCGGTGTTGGCTTGGGGAATGTTTCGGGCCAGGGCCAGCATTAGCCCCATCGTCAATTCTGCTACCGAAATGCTGGAAGCGGTGGGGGTGTTGATGACGGTAATATTTCGCTCGTATGCGGCTTTTAAATCGACATTGTCTATGCCAACACCGGCCCGGCCAATAACTTGCAGCCGTTGCCCGGCGGCAATAATCTTGGCGGTGACTTTGGTGCGACTACGCACTATCAAAGCATCGTAGTTGCCGATGATCTGTTCAAGTCGTTCCGGCGTCAGGTTTAAATCGATGGTAACATCCGTCCACATACGAAGCAGGATTTGTCCTTCTTCGGAAATGGGGTCTGTTACCAGCGCTTTGCCCAGTTTTGGTAGCATACAAGTCTCACTGAGGAGGCAAGAAAAACCCCCATTTGTTCAAGATTTTTCTTGCCTCCTTGTTTTGCGTTTTGTTCAGGAAAAGCCTTCTCAAAGAGAATTCAATCCCAAATCCTTATCCCAAATTCACTTCCGGCAAATGGGTCATTGCTTCTTTGACCTTGTCTTCGGCGTACGCATAGTCTTCCAACTGACCCTGGAAGTAGGCATCATAGGCTCCCAGGTCAAAGTGACCATGCCCGGAAAGGTTAAAGGCAATGACTTTGCTAACGCCTTCTTCCTTGCACTTGATCGCTTCGTCCATAGCTACCTTTATGGCGTGGGCTGACTCTGGAGCCGGAATGATTCCCTCTGCCCTGGCGAACTGTACCGCAGCCTCAAAGGTGGGTATTTGGTGAACGGCCACGGCTTCAATATCGCCATTGTCAAGCAGGGCGCTTACGTGCGGGGCCATGCCGTGATAACGCAATCCGCCGGCGTGGATGCCGGGTGGCACAAAGGTGTGTCCCAGAGTATGCATCTTAACGACCGGAGCCATTGCAGCCGTATCACCATAATCGAAGGTGTATTCACCTTTGGTCAGGGTTGGACAGGCTGTCGGTTCTACCGCAATTACCCGGGTGTTCTGTCCATTAGTAAAGTTCTCATGCAGGAAGGGGAAGGCAAACCCGGCAAAGTTGCTCCCGCCACCGGCACAGCCAATAATTATGTCGGGATATTCGCCGGCCATCTCAAACTGCTTCAGGGCTTCCAGGCCAATGACTGTTTGGTGCATTAACACCGGCCCCAGCACCGAACCTAGCGAATACTTGTATTTTCCATTGGAGGTGACTGCCGCTTCTACCGCCTCTGAGATGGCGATACCCAGCGAGCCGGGGGTGTCCGGGTCTTCGGCCAATACCTTTCGCCCGTATTGAGTTTTATCTGATGGGCTGGGCGTCACCGACGCGCCATAGCTTTCTATCAGGATGCGGCGATATGGTTTCTGGTAGAAAGAAACCTTGACCATATAGACATGACATTCCAGGTCAAAGAGGTTACATGCCATCGACATGGCGCTGCCCCACTGTCCGGCGCCGGTTTCGGTGGTGAAACCGACAACACCTTCTTCTTTGGCGTAGAAAGCCTGGGCTATGGCGGTGTTGGGTTTGTGCGACCCAACCGGAGAGACGCCTTCGTATTTGTAATAAATGTGAGCCGGGGTATCAAGAGCCTTCTCTAATCTTCGGGCGCGATACAAGGGCGAGGGTCGCCAGAGTTTATAAATTTCACGTACCGGCTCTGGAATCTCAACCCAACGGTCCATACTTATCGCTTCACCAATAAACCTCATCGGGAAAAGCACTGACAAAAAGTCGGGTGTGACCGGTTCTTTGGTGCCGGGGTGAAGCACGGCATTCCATGCTGTTTCGGCTGGATTAACCGGCATATCCGGGTTGATGTTGTACCAGGCTTTAGGTAGGTCTTTCTCTGGTAGTAAATATTTGTATCGATCACTCATAACTTCCTCCTCTCATTAACTCTTTAAGTATTGATGATAGATATGTAAAACAGTTTAAGGGTATTAACAGCAGTTGTTTTTCCCGATGATGCCTCCCTTCTTTCCTTCATGTGTAATCTAAAAGTTGGCCTTAGCAGTAGTTTGACTGCGGGCTGTTTAATAGCCCCGTTTATTATACTAAAGCGTAAAGTTTGGAAATAGTGTATCGTGTATCTATCAAAGACGTGCTATAAACTCCTTGCTGCTGACAGTGGTCTATCTCTACCAGGCGGCAGAGAAATATGTATTGAGAAGGTTTATGAGACCGGCGCCAGGAAAAACAACATGTCGACCAATGTCGACTATTTGGATCTGAACCGAATAGCCAAATTTATAGCCAAATTTTCTTGTAGAGGGTAACGCATTGGGGAAGAAAAACTATTTAACCGGCGTTTCCTGTTGGTTACACCGATTGATATATCCCACTTTATTGCATCTCCGTTGTAAAAGTGCGATACGTTTGGAGTGTACATCACTTTCTTTTGTTTGTCAAAAATCCAACCTGATCGCTGGTAATGGTAAAATTTCCCTGTTTGAAAAACTTGATACTGTCCAGATGTGCGATTGTTGGGTTATGACAACCAAAAACGAAGTGTAGAGTAGAGGTTTTGCAATCAAATACACGTCGCTTCTTTATGGTTCCGTTGTAGAAATGCGATATTTTATGGTCGCCAATGCATCTTCTCAAATAACAGGGGTAATTTGGTGTCCAAAGTGAAGCGAAGCGGAACTTTGTTATTTTTCAAAGCTCCACTACGTTCCGCTTCGGACTCCAACCCTAGATTACTGAGATGATACTAACTGGTGGTTTAAAATATTAAAGGCCGTCAACGAGCAATTGTTGACGGCCTTTATTTTATGAAGCAATCCGGTTTTTTGAAATGGTTACGGATCCCATGTTAGCGACACATCATCTACATATAGCGCCGAAGGTCTGTCTGTGCCGCCTCTGTTGAAAACGCCAAAGTAAATGAAGATTGTCTGTCCTCGCAGATCAGCCAGATCGTAGGTGCGAGTTTCCCAGGTTTGGCTGTTGCTCAATTCTTGCGAGAGCGTTTTGATGATCCGGCCGCCGCTGTTGAGGATGAGAATGTATTGGATATCGGTACCGGGCGAGTCTTGCGTAATTGGATAGATGTTGGCCGTGAGTATCGCCTGGCCGGCTTCGGCGGGGATGGTAACTTGTTGTCGGATAGAGGTAAAACTGTACATATCCTGACCAGAAGTAACCCCCAACTTGGCGGCACGATTACCGCTGAGAACAACTGACGTATCGTATTCGGCATCAATGGGCGTGTCGTAAATGATCCACCCCTCGTCATTTTCAAAGCCGCCATTTAGCAGCAGCTCACCTGCGGGTAAGGGCGGTAGCGCCGGGGTGGGAGTGGCTGTGGGCGGTTCAACAACTGTGGGGGTGGGGGTGGCAGTTATGGGCACAGGTTCCAGAGTGGGGGTTGATGTCGGTGGTTCAGATGTTGGGGTATCGGTGGGAGGCACAGGTTCTGGGGCGGGGGTATTGGTGGGGGGTACGGGTTCCGGGGTGGGGGTATCGGTGGGGGGGATGGGTAGGGGCGTTGGCGGTTGGGGGGTGGGGGTGTCTGATGGAGTTACGGGGATTGGAGCAATAGCAGCCAGCGCATCAGCGGCTTGAATCAAACCGGCCCCGTACTCGTCCGGCGAACCGAGGTTGCGCGCGGACTGAGTCATAATGCTTTCAACTTCGGCGGGCGAGGCATCGGGTTTGCGCGATAAAATTAAAGCTGATAACCCGGCCACGTGCGGCGAAGCCATCGATGTTCCTTCAAAGAAGAGGTAGGTGTAGTTGCCGGGCGATTTGAAGGTTTGCTGTAGAATGCCGTCGGCGTAGGTGTCGCCATTTTGGTCGATGTCAACATCGCCGCCTGGGGCAACCAGGTCAATTTGCGGGCCGTGGTTGCTGTAACGGGCGCGGGTGTTGTCAAAGCGAGTCGCGCCAACGGCTATGACAAAATCGTCATAGGCCGCCGGGTATTCTACGGAGCCATTGCTGTTACCGGCTGCCGCAACCACTACTACCCCTCGGCTGTGGGCAAATTGCACCGCTTCCAGCAACCCTTGTGAACCCTGACGACCGGCCAGGCTCATATTGATAACTTTGGCTCCCTGATTAACGGCATAGGTAATGCCTTTGATGATGTTCTCGTAGCTGCCGTTACCATTTGATCCCAGGACTTTTACGGGCAGCAGTTGGGCATCGTAGGCCACGCCGGCCACGCCGACGCCGTTGTTGGTGCTTTGGGCAATTGTCCCGGCCACGTGAGTTCCGTGGCTCTGGTCATCCGTGGGGTCGTTGTCGTTATTGACAAAATCATAACCGGCGAGCCGCTTTGTAGTGGCTAAATCGGGCGCGTTAAAGTCGATGCCGGTGTCGACAACGGCTACAATTACGCCTTCTCCGGTGGCCATATCCCAGGCCACAGGCATTTGGATGCTCTGCATATGCCACTGAAATCTAAAGTACTGGTCATCGGGGTCAAATGGGGCGGGGATATAACCCGGCTGGCCGACAATGCCCGCAATATAGTTGGGTTCGGCAAACTCTACGCTTGGGTCTTGAGCTAACATGTTCGCCACTTCAGTCGGGTCTTTATCGGGAGAGAATTTGATGCTGAAGAGTTGGCCCACCTGCTCTGATTGGGCCGACAAGCTATCCACATCTTGACCCATTCCCTCAGCCACATCCTTAAGCACGGGTTCCAGATCGCTTGCGCCTATTTCAACCAGAAGTTGATCCAGGCCCACAACATCAGTCTCGGGGACATTTAGCGGACCCATTTCTGCGCGACGAGCTTGCATAGCCGCTTGCACAGTTAATTTAACCAGGACTTGCCCCGGTTCTACGGCTGCGGCATCGGGCGCAGCACGGGCGGGAAATTTCTCTTGGGAAATATCCGGCGGAAGGGTTTCGTCCGTTGGGGCGGTTGGAGGTTCGGTTGTGGGCGGGGCCTCCACTACGGGTGGGGCCTCCACTGCGGGGGTGACAACCTCTGGAGTTGGGATAGAAATGTCGCCGCCGTCGCCTCCGGGGCGCGGCATTTGGCAAGCGGTTAGCAATAAGGCGATAATGAGCAAGCTGCTAAGTAGAACGATAAATCTTGGATTTTGTCTCATAATGCTCTCCCAAAAATTCAATTTGCATACGTTTCTTCTTCTTGCATGTCTTCATTGCCAAAATCTACCGGGTTGGCGGCAATCTGGTCGGTGTTTTCGGCATCCTGCAAGTCTGATTCCGGGTTGTCAAAAACGGCTACGTAAGCCTCGTCAACTTCGGTTTCGGTTAAGTGGGTGTAGCCGGAGGTGGTGTTGATGCTTTCGTGTCGAGCCAGGTTTTGAGCCAGCAAAATATCGTGCTGACGGGCGGCGCGGGTGACAAAATAATGTCGAAAGGTGTGAGGCGTAATTGTGCCGCGAGCTTCTTCTCCCAATGCTTTAATCACATACTTGTCGACGATATTTTCGGCGGTGCGGGGCGAGATGGGCAGCACGCGCTTGCCTGCTTTTTTATCGTGCCGGGCAAAGATGGGCAAAACGTTTTGCCGACCCTGCTTCAGGTCCAGTTCGGAACGCACGGTCAAGTAGTTATCAATGTGCTGCAATGAACGCCCAGAGAAGCGCACAATGGCCTGTTTGTCGCCTTTGCCAATGATGATGGCCCGATTGCGCTCCCAATCCAGGTCGCCCCGGCGCAGGCCGCAGGCTTCCGACACCCGCAAGCCGGTGTCGGCCAGGGTAATCAGTAAAGCGGTATCCCGGTGAATTGTTAATTTTTCGGTTCGTTTTTTGGTTGGGTAAGCGACCTCTTTTTGCATAAATGCCAGCAGTTTTTCCACGTCGCCTTCGGGAAAAACGTGCAGCCGTTTGCCCTGGCTGCGGCGCTGACTCATTTCAAAATCGAGCGTTGAGAGATTGAGTACGGTCCACTCCTGGGCTGCTACGTACCGGTAAAATCCGGCTACGGCGGTGGTGTATAAATGTTCGGTTGAGATGGATTGCTTGTGTAATTGGTTCAGGAAGGTTTCTATCCACAGGGGCGAAAGGGTGTCGATGCCGACTTGGTCAAAGTTGATTTCGGCCTCGCTCTGGGCCATGCAGGCGGCAAAGGCTTTTAGGCCCTGCGCGTAGGCTGTGGCCGTGCGCTGGCTTTTGCCGCGCTTGATTTGCTTTAAGTAGCGATTGATTGCTTCTTGGATGGTCATAATATTATGTCTAATAGTCTACCGCATTTTATGTAAAATGTAAAGTTAAGATTGGCGTGTCTTAAGGTAAAAAGACCCCGCAGAGTCTTAAAATCTGCGGGGTCTTTTTAATTGGATTTTTGCCGGAAACTTACTTATGATTTGCTTGTTCTGGCTTAGGGATTGCTTTTTTGGTTAGCTTGGGCGATTTCCTTTCCTCGGCATAACCACGAACTGTTTCAACAAAGGCAGCAAAGAGGGGATGGGGCCGGGTGGGCCGGCTTTTGAATTCCGGGTGAAATTGGCTGCCCACCATAAAGGGGTGGCCTTTTATTTCTACAATTTCGACCAGGCGGCCATCCGGCGACAGGCCCGACAACACCAGCCCGGCCTGACCCAATTGCTCCCGGTATTCATTTTTAAATTCAAACCGGTGGCGATGTCGCTCATGAACCAGGCCGGTTTGGTAGGCTTTGGCGGTGATGGTATCTTTAGTCAAATGACAGGGGTAGCTGCCCAGGCGCATTGTGCCGCCAAAGTTGGTAATATCGCGCTGGTCGGGCAGCAGGTCGATGACCGGGTGAGAGGTGGCGGGGTTAAACTCGGTTGAGTTGGGGCCGTCGCTTTCAAAGACATCGCGGGCCAGCTCAATGACCATAACCTGCATACCCAGGCATAGCCCCAGATAGGGCGCTTGCCGAACCCTGGCAAATTTTGCCGCCACAATTTTGCCTTCTATACCTCGCTCGCCAAAGCCGCCGGGCACAATAATGCCGTCAATTTCTCCAAACGTTCAATATCGCGCATACGCTCCAGGTCTTCGGAAGCAATCCACTCAATGTTGACGTCGCAATCGTGATGCACGGCGGCGTGGTGAAGCGCCTCGTATACGCTCATATAAGCGTCTTCCAGGTCTACATACTTTCCTACAATGCCAACGGTGATAGTAGCTGGTTTGGGCTTTTTAATATGTTTCACCATATCGCGCCACTCGCTTAAGTCTGGAGGGCCACAATTTATGTCTAAGCGGTCGCAAATGAATTCGGCAATACCAAACTCCTCCAAAATCAACGGCACTTCATAGATGGTGTCAACGGTGGTCAGCGGCACAACCGCTTCTTTTTCAACGTCGCAGAACAGGGCGATTTTCTCGCGCAGGTCATCGCCAACCGGCATGTCGGCCCGGCAAACAATCATATCCGGCTGGATGCCAATGCCGCGTAGCTCTCGCACGCTGTGTTGGGTGGGCTTGGTTTTTAGCTCGTTGGTGGCTTGTAAGTGAGGCAACAGGGTGACGTGAATGTAAAAAGAGTTGTTTTTACCCGCATCTTTGCGCATCTGGCGCAAGGCTTCTAAAAAGGGCAGGCTTTCAATATCGCCCACCGTTCCGCCGACCTCTACAATTATAACCTCTGCGCCGCTTTTACGGGCCACGTTGGTAATGCTGGCTTTAATCTGGCTGGTTACGTGGGGAATAACCTGAATAGTTTTGCCCAGATAGTCGCCGCGCCGCTCGCGGTTAATCACCTCCTGGTATACCTGACCGCTGGTCATATTACTGGCGCTGGTTAGATTCTCGTCGATGAAACGCTCGTACGCGCCCAAATCCAGGTCGGTTTCAGCGCCGTCTTCCAGCACAAAAACCTCGCCGTGCTCGTAGGGACTCATGGTGCCGGGGTCTACGTTAAGGTATGGGTCCAGCTTTTGCACCGTTACCGATAAGCCTCGACTTTTTAAGATACGGCCAATTGAAGCGGCAGTTACCCCCTTGCCCAACGATGAAACCACGCCGCCTGTACAAAAAATATATTTAGTCATTACTATATCCTCCCAAAACTTGGTAAAAAATAAAGTCCCCAAGTTTACCCTTGGGGACCGAGAATTTTTTGAAGCCAATTTTTACACTTGTCACGCATGTTTGCATTATATCAATTCTGGATAAATTGTCTATAGTAAACTTTAGCTATAGCAAAACCGGAGTCCAATTATTTGATTTG
Source organism: Chloroflexota bacterium (assembly GCA_024277275.1). GTDB lineage: Bacteria > Chloroflexota > Anaerolineae > 4572-78 > J111 > JAJRVO01. The sequence goes on along the minus strand of JAJRVO010000696.1, from coordinate 499 downwards.
ACAGCCAAAAGGGGCATGATATAATAAGCGTTCTTACGCTGTGCGTTTTTTTAATTGACCAAAAGCAACTGTTCAGCTATTCCATTCAAAAATGCTGAAATGACAGTAATTTGTAAATGGTAATTAGTAATTGGGAAAAAACAATTACTGTTTACCAATTATCAATTACTGTAAAAAGGGTCATTCTTTGTGCAAGCTGAATAGTCACACCCAAACAAAATAAATTGCCCTGTTGCGCTTTTTATGGGCAAGAAATTTTGCCACCCTAGCTCAATCGGCAGAGCAGCTCATTCGTAATGAGCAGGTTTCCGGTTCGATTCCGGAGGGTGGCTTTTTATTTTGGATTTACGATTTTGGATTAAAGTCTAAAACTTGAGGTTCTTGATGGATGCCGCCGGCCAACGCATAACCGAAAAATCTCCCTGGTTTCAACGTTTTGTTGCTATGGCCTGGTATAGATTGCGTAGCCCCCAAATGACGGGCGCGTTGTTTATTCTTT
>JAJRVO010000695.1 GCA_024277275.1 Chloroflexota bacterium | reverse complement strand
GCGTGTTTCTTAAAGACCGCAGAGGTTTTTTGCGAGATATTTTCAAGCGAATTTGCCTCGATTATGACCCTGACTTACAGTTAAAATGGGCTTTAGAAACCTCTGCGGTCTGGCCCACACGATTTAAGAAACACCTTCTAAGGAAAGCCCGAATGCCCAGACCCGACAATCGAAGTAATAACCAACTGCGCCCCATAAAGTTCACGCCCAACTTTACCCGTTACGCCGAAGGCAGCGTGCTGGTTGAAGCGGGTAACACCCATGTGCTGTGCAACGTCTCCATTGAAAACAAGGTTCCTCGCTGGCGTGAGGAATCGGGCGGGGGCTGGCTTACGGCGGAGTACGCTATGCTGCCCCGCTCAACCCACCAGCGTATATCGCGCAGCCGAGGCAGCGAGAGCGCTCGCTCTCAGGAGATTCGGCGTTTGATTGGCCGGGCGCTGCGGGCCTCGGTAGATGTAGATAAGTTGGGACCACGCACCGTAACGGTAGATTGTGACGTGCTTCAGGCCGATGGCGGAACCCGCACCGCCAGCGTAACCGGCGCTTATGTGGCCGTAGCCCTGGCCCTGCAAAAACTAATTAACGCCGGCCAACTACCCGCCGGCGTGCTGGTCACGCCGGTGGCTGCAATCAGCGTGGGGGTGGTAGATAACAAGTTACTGCTTGACCTCTGTTACGAGGAAGACTCGGCGGCAGAAGTCGATTTAAATGTAGTTATGACCGGCAGCGGCAAATTTGTGGAAATCCAGGGCACGGCAGAAGGCAAGCCATTTGACCAGGAAACCCTGCTGGGGTTGATTGATCTGGCCCGTCACGGCATCGAGCAACTACTGGCCGAGCAGGTTGCTCTGTCGGCTAAATTGTAGTTTTATTGAGGGAGAACTATGACCGCAGTTTGGGAAGTCTACTTACAAGAAACACTAATTAATGAAGACGAGCTACAAGCAAAAATCAAGGAGTTAGGCGCGCAGATTTCGGAGGATTACCGGGATAAAGATTTACTACTGATATGCATTCTAAAAGGGGGAGTTTTATTTTTGACCGATTTAATGCGTCAAATCTCCATTCCGCACGAGATTGATTTTTTGGCCGTATCCAGCTACGGCAAAGAGATTAGAGATTCAACCGGCGTAGTGCGCATCTTAAAAGACCTGGATGAGCCAATCGACGGGCGTCACATTTTAATTGTGGAAGACATCATCGACACCGGCCACACGCTTGATTACATCACCCGCAACCTGATAGCCCGGAAACCGGCCAGCTTAAAAATTTGTACGCTGCTGGACAAAGCAGAGCGACGAGAGGTAGAAATTCCTATCGATTACACCGGCTTTGTTATCCCCAACAAATTTGTTTTTGGTTTCGGTCTGGACTTGGACGAGAAGTTTAGGGAATTGCCTTTTATTGGGGTGGTAAATCCGGGGATGGTGGTTGATTAAACCCTTACTCCTCCCAACTCGGCAAACAATCGGGCTTTCATAATAGAGACAGCCAGTTGAGTAGCCAGGATGGACAGAACGCGACGGTCGCCCGTTTCAAAGGCATCGGCTTCAAGACTGTCTATGCTTAAGGCCCCCATAGCGCGATTATCAACAATTAAGGGGATAACCAAAACTGCGCGCGTTTCACCCAAATCAAGGTGGGTAAAATCTAAATCAGCCGGCAAATCGGGAATATAAACGGTTTCTTTAATGTCGATTGCCTGCTGAATGATTTCTTCGCTATCCAGGTTGGGAAGAATAGGTTGCGTTCCGTTCTCACGAGAAAAAAAAGTCGGTACAAGGCGTTCCTCATCATCCGACAAAAAATACACCACACAATACGCTGCCCCCGAAATCAGTTTGAACGTTGTCCGTGAAATCAACTCCATCATATAACTTGCATCCAAACTATTCATCAGGTTCAGACCCACCTGGTGGAGTATCTCTAACTCCTCCAATCGATGAGTAGTAACACGAGCCAATTCTTCTCGCAAGTGCAAAACCGTTTCCGCATCCCGACGCTGTTTTTCAAGCAGGTCATATTGATTTTTGATTCGCAGCATTGAGCGCACCCGGGCGCAGAGTTCTATATTGTCAAAGGGTTTAGATAAAAAGTCATCTGCTCCGGCTTCAAATCCACGCATCATATCATCTCTGCCGGGCAAGGCGGTCACCAAAATAATTGGGATATGCCGCCATCGATCATCTATTTTGAGGGTTTTACAAACGTCAAAACCGCTGATGTCGGGCATCATAACATCAAGCAAGATAACGTCCGGCGCTAATTTTTTAACTTGCGCCAGGGCTTCCTCTCCATTGCGGGCCAACAATATCTCATGACCCTCCGCAGTTATACTGCCAACGGCCATAAAGTAACATTTTTATGGGACACAGATGAACACATATTTCACAGATTTTTGTTTAGTTTTTTACCATAATCTGTGTTTATCTGCGAAAATCTGTGTCCTATTCTCTGGCTTTCAGAATGTTACTTTGTGACCGTGCTGAGTATAAGAGGGTTTCCAGAACATAACGAGCGCCGGGTTCATCATCTACAATTAAAACGACGTGTGTGTCGTCCATTTTCTTTCCCATATATCGAAGAAATTCTTGGTTGCCTGGTTTAGCTTGTGAAGACATTTTAGATTGTAACACAAAACCGCGAAATTATGAATGGTGAATAATGGCTAATTGCCTGCCTGCTTATCAATCTGTCTGCAACTCCGGCGATCTGCTCTTGCTCATATTTTCCTTGACTACCTCTGTTAGCCCAATCACCTGCCCCTCCTGAGCCAATCTTTGCCAGCGCGGGTTACGAATGGGCGGACACTGCCAGGCGGCGGGCGGGGTGTTGGCTCGCAGTCCTTTAAAGGCGGTTAAAATGCCGCAGTGGTAGCAATGCTCGCGGCAATCGACTTTGGTTTCCCCTTTTTCTGCCGCATGCCAATCCAGCAGCAGCCAACGTTTTTCCACGCCCGCGTTGATGTGGTCCCAGGGAAAGATTTCATCGGCCAGGCGCACCCGATGGGCGTACCAGTCCGGATCAAGGTTATGCTCGGCAAATGCCTCTTGCCAGGCATCGGGGCGATACCAGTCATTCCAGGCGTCAAATTTGGCGCCTTTTTGCCAGGCCGTTTTAATAACAGCCCCCAAACGGCGATCCCCACGGGAGAGAAAGGCCTCCATCAGGCTTTCTTCCGGCTCATTCCAGTTAAAAATTATACCCCTCATTCGCCCCATCTCCCGACGCAGCGCCTCCTGCTTCCGCCGAATCTCGTCCAGGTCGGTTAAACCGGCCCACTGGAAGGGGGTGTGGGGTTTTGGCACAAACGTACTCACGCCCACCCGCACTTTGGCTTTACGGCCATGATACTTCTCGCCGATGTGCAGAACCCGTTTAGCTAATTTTGCAATGGCGACTACGTCTTCCTCGGTTTCTGTCGGCTGGCCGATCATAAAATAGAGCTTGATCAATCGCCAGCCCCGGCTGTAAACTTCCTCGGCTGTCTGCAACAGATCGTCAGTACCAATGTATTTATTAATCACATTACGCATACGGTCGGTGGCCGCTTCCGGGGCAAACGTAAAGCTGCTTTTGCGGCTACCCTGCAACGTCTCCAGCAAGTCGGCGGCAAAAGACTCAATGCGCAGGCTGGGCAGCGAAATATTGAGAGCGCGGTCGCCATATTTTTCTGAGATTGCCTTGACCAGGGGGCCAATCTGAGAGTAATCGCTGCTGCTTAGGGAGAGCAACCCAATTTCTTCATAGCCGGTATCGGTCATAATTTTATCGACCGTTTCAATCAACTCTTCCAGCGATCTCTCGCGCACCGGTCTAAAGATCATGCCGGCCTGGCAAAATCGGCAGCCCCGGGTGCAACCCCGCTGAATCTCAATGGAAGCCCGGTTAAAAACCACATCCACAAAAGGCACAACAAAGCGCGTTACCGGCGGCGGCATCAGCGGCGTAATCCGCTTGACAATGTGCGACTCGGCTTCCTCAACCAGAGATTCCACATTCGAGATTGTCCCATCCGATTGGTAATAAGTAACCGCATAAAAACGCGGCACGTATACGCCGGGAATTTGGGCCAGGCGGCGCAGTTGGGTATCGCGGTCGGCATTTTGGACCTGGCGCATAGCCTGGATAACCTCAATAATAACATCCTCGCCTTCGCCCATAACAAAAAAGTCAATAAAATCGGCCATAGGTTCCGGGTTAAAGGCGGTATTTCCTCCGGCGCAAACCAACGGATACGAGGCGTCTCGCTCTACGCTGATAAGCGGCATCTCGGCCATATCCAGCATAGTCAGCACGTTGGTGTAAAGCTGCTCGTAAGGCAAGCTAACCCCAATCAGGTCAAAGTCGCGCAAAAGCCGGCGAGATTCCAGAGCATAGAGCGGAATACCGGCGGCTCTCATTTCGGCTTCCATATCCGGCCAGGGTATGTACACCTGCTCGGCCAGCGTATCATCGCGTTTGTTGAGTAAATCGTACAAAATGGCTAAGCCCAAATTGCTCATACCCAGGTCATACACATCGGGAAAAACCAGGGCTGCTTTTGTCAAAATTTTTGGGTCGTCCCAATCTTTGACCACGCTGTTAAACTCGCCCCCAACGTAACGGGCAGGCTTTTGGACATTTACCAGAATTTGGTCTAGTTTACGGTCATTAATTTGCATTAGCACTGCTTTCCACACAAGAATTTTGACATGATAGCATAAAAAAGAGCGGATTCAAACTTATGGAACTGCGCCCTTGAAGTTTTCTTACAATCCTCAAAGTTTATTTGTCTGTGACACTATCAGATGTTATCATCAAAAGGCAAGCGAGACTCAGTCAGAATCATAAAATTTCTCAATGACTTCTAAACTATCAAAACAAAAACATATATTCAGCAGGCTCTCTAACGTTGGGCTAAGATTCCGGATTATATTTCCTTTTATTATCTTAATTGCCTTGCTAATTTTGGCTTTAGTTAGTTTCTCTACGGGAGGCAGACATTTTTCTGTTGAACTACTGCTTATCTCGGTTGTGGCAATGCTGGCTGTTGTTGGGTTAGGGTTGCTGCTGGCGCGACAAATCAATCAGCGCATTCATGAGATTATTGTTGCCGCCGAACAAGTAGCCCAGGGTGATTTTAGCGTTAGAATTGAGGACCATCATAAAGATCAAATTGGACATTTTGCCCGGGTCTTTAATCAAATGATTATCAATCTGGACCACCTATATCGCAGTCGTGATTTATTAAGCCGAACAATGTCTCCAACGGTGCGTAAATCGCTTATAGAAAAGGGGCTGGACTTTCGTGGTCTTACTCAGGAAGTCAGCATCCTTTTTATAGACATTAGGGGATTTATGCGTATTACCGAAGGATATGATACGGAGCGATTGATATTCTTTCTTAACGATTACTATACAACAATTGCTAATCAGGTCCATATTAGCGGGGGCATCATTGGCAAATACGGCGGCGATTCTATTTTGGCTTTTTTTGGAGCGCCAGACCCGGAACCCCCTGAAAAATCAGCTACAGCGGCCCTATTAGCCGCCTTAGCCTTACAAGAAGCAATTGAAAAATTGAGCCGGCGCTGGACAATTTTGGGGCTACCTCCCATCCAGGTCGGCATAGGAATCAGCATCGGTCCGGTTGTAGCCGGGCCAATTGGCTCTGAGGAACAATTTGAATACACGGTAATTGGCGACGCCGTAAATCTGGCTTCTCGATTGCAGAATTTAACGCGCAATATGGCAGGGTACAGCATCATCATCAGCTCAGAGGTTCATGACGCGCTAGAAACCAAAATAAAAAATCAGATTCAAGTCGTCGGCTTACGGCAATTTGAAACAATGGACAAAAAACAAAGAGCCAAAAGCCTGATACAGTTTGTTGATTTTGGCGACGTATTGGTTAAAGGAAAAAAAGGACCTGTCCGCGTTTACGGTATCCCGGACTAAACCTTGACTCGTTCCCACGCGGAGCATTCACTACCGGGGACTTTTTAAAATGGGACACGAGCACAATTCGCGCCATCATGTCATTCTGAGCGATAGCGAAGAATCCCTGTGGGGCGGCAAATTAACTCAAGTTGGCAGGTAATAATTTCAACCTCTCCGCCAAATTTGATTTTTTGCCAACCAAACGTATCAGCCGGCAACGATTTTAGGGACACGTTTTGTCAATAGGCAATTTGGAAAAAGGACGTACAGGAATAAGGGTTCCGTGTCGAGGACGGACCTTGACATAATGATGTAAAATATAAAACCCAATCATGCCTATCATTCCGGTCATCCATACGTTAACAATTAAATCAATACTTTAAGAACGCGGTTTACTGCGCAAAGCTCGTTGCTGCAAATGATAAGTTTCGTCATAAGCTTGACGGGTTTGCCATAAGCGCCAGACGATGGCTAACCAGCGATTGCCTAAGCAGCGGTAGGCGTGACTGTCGGAGTGACAGTCAGGTCGCACCTGTTGCCAGTAGGCATTGGCCCAGACCGACTTAGCCAAAGAATGAAAAGCCCACTGGCGGACAAAGTGGCGAAACTGGCGGTCACAAGCAACCCGAAATTTTATTACTTTGCGTTTACCACTCCTGTCGGTCACGGGACAAGTCCCGGCCAAGGCTTGCAGTCCGGCCGCTGAAGGGAAGCGTTGACGGTCATCACCAAACTTGGTTAACAAGGCCGGGGCCAGGAATTGACCCGCTCCGGGCAGGAAAGCAAAGATGAAGTGGTCGGGATGTTGCTCAAACAAGGCGGTCAGTTCCTGCAAGCTTTGCGTTCTGGCTCGGAGGGTTTGCAACAACATTCTGGCCAACAAGGGGACTTCCGCCTGATAAACCTGCACTGTTTCTGGCGTGGCCTCTGGTTGCGGATGTTGTAAGCTGGCAAAACAACCAGGTAACCGTTTGGGTTGGGGATAGCCGTGTTCCAGGGCAAAGGCTTCAAACTGCAACCAACTCAAACAGGCGGCGGCTTGCGGGGTCGGATAGGCTTGCAGGAAGTGCAAGGTGATCTGGGCATCCAAACCGCTGAAGACCTGCAAAGCGGCCGGATAGTAACGTAACAGCACAGCCCGCAACCGGTTTGATTGACGCACTTTTTGCCGAGTTAGGTAGTAAATCAAACTGACCTTGCCCTTCATTTGTCGCGTCAGTAAGCTATACTGCCAACGGCCATAAAGTAACATTTTTATGGGACACAGATGAACACAGATTT
>JAJRVO010000694.1 GCA_024277275.1 Chloroflexota bacterium | reverse complement strand
GCGAAGTAGATACGTCGGTAATTGTTCGGGTCGTTTTAGTTAACCGGACGAAAGACGATGGACGAACGATAAAAACCCTTCTCTATTGTTTCAGTCGTCCACCGTCGTTCGTCATTCGTTTTTTTAACGACACGTTGAATTACCGAAGCCTCTTATAAAGTGTAAAACGTAACTATATTTATTGTTGTAAACGGGGGTCTAAAACATCGCGCAGGCCGTCGCCGAGCAGGTTGAAGCCCAATACGGTGATCAGAATAGCCAGACCGGGGAAAAGGGAAACCCAGGGGGCATAGCTTAGGTGTGCCGTGCCGTCTCTAATCATTGATCCCCAGGCCGATGTGGGGGGGGACACGCCCAGCCCGATAAAGCTCAAGTTGGCCTCCACCCGGATGGCGGTTGCCGTCCAGATACTGCCCAGCACCACTATCTCGCTGACGATGTTGACCAAAATGTGGCGGCGAAGGATGTTGAACTTACTCACGCCAATGGCCCTGGCCGCATCGACATACTCATTTTCTTTGACAGTCAGCGTGGCGCTGTGCGCTACCCTGGCAAAGGTGGGCGACAACACAATGCCAATGGCCAGGACCATTTTGCCCAGCCCGGAGCCTAATACGGCCAGCACCATCAGGCCCATAATCAAACTGGGGAAGGCCATCAAAATATCTACCACTCGCATAATGCTGTTTTCCACTTTACCGCCCAGATATCCGGCCACAACGCCGAGAATGGTCCCCAAAGTACCGCCCAAAAAAACGGACCCGATACCCACCAGCAACGAAACCCTGGCCCCGTATACAATCCGCGCCCAGGTATCCCGGCCGTAGGAGTCCAGCCCCATAATATGCTCGTTGTTCGGCGCAACCAGACGATTGCGGGTATCCTGTTTGGTTGGATTAAACAAGGCCAGTAGCGGGGTCGGCTCTTTTCCTTGGGGTAAGGCGATAAACCAGTTGTCTGCAAAAAAAGCGGTTAGAACAACCAGGATAACTAAAATAAGACCAAGAACGGCAGGCCGGTTGCGAATAAACGTTTGCCACATTCGCTGTTTTTGGCTGCGTAATTTTACGACGGGGATTTGTAAAGGTTGTGTGGCTTGACTCATATATCCTACACCTCAGTCGGATCTTTTTTTATGATGCCCTCAATGAGTTATCCGAGGATCGACTATACTATAGATAAGGTCTGTAACCAGATTTACAACCACAATGAAACCTGTATACACAACCATAACCGATTGCAGGGCTGTGTAATCGCGTTGAAGAATTGCGCCCACCAGCATCTTGCCCAAGCCGGGCCGGGCAAAAACCGTCTCTGTCAGAACCGAGTCGGCAATGAGGTTAGCGGTCCAGATGCCAATAATGGACACAATGGGGACCAGCGCCGCCCGCAGGGCATGGCGGAATATGGTCACTTTTTCGTCCAGCCCTTTAGCGCGAGCCGTGCGCACATAATCTTCCTGGAGAACGTTGAGCATCGCCGAGCGGGTTAGACGAGTGACTGAGGTGGTCATAATCAACCCCAGCGTCAGGGTCGGCAGGGCCAGGTGGCTCAAATTGTCTTTTAGATCATTCAAGTCTCCCCCACCTACTGCCGGGAAGAGATCCAGTTTGAGCGCGAAGAGTAACATAATCAGAATACCCAGGTAAAAAGCCGGCACCGAAAGCCCGGCCAGGGAAAGCACCCGGCCCAGGTAGTCGAACCAGGTATTGCGACGCACAGCGGTATATACGCCAATGGGCACGCCCAGGGCAGCGCCGACCAGAACGGACGAAAGGGTAAGTTGCAGGGTATAGGGTAATACTGCCATTACTTGTTCACTGATTGACATGCCGGTGATTAAAGATTTGCCCAGGTCTCCACGTAAGAGGTCGGCCAGAAAATGAAAGTACTGTGAATCAAAAAAGTTTTTAATCCCCGCACCAATGCCGATTTCTCCTTCGTAAACCTGGCGCGGAACGTCGAGATTCAGAAGAAGAGGTCTGTTCAACCCCATTCTTTCGCGCATCGCTTCTACGGCTTCTTTAGAGGCATAATCTCCCAAAGCAGCCGTGGCCGGGTCGCCGGGAATTACCCGCACAACAAAAAAGACCAGCGTTAGAACGGCTAAAAAAGTGGGGATAGCCAGCATAAGCCGGGTGGCCAGGTATTTAAACCTAAGCATAAGCCTTCACCTTAAATGATGGTAACCATTCAGCCCCCTCGTTCCCACGCAGAGCGTGGGAACGAGAGAGGAGAGTGAATAAATAATGGCCTGGAACCCGCACTGCGGGCGCCAGACCAATCTTTTATCTAACGTTACTTGATGATGCGGGTGTTTTCAGTAATTTGCGGATACAGCGCCAGGGCCGATTTCAATTCGTGACCATAGTCTACGTTGACGTTACGGGCCGTGACCTGGCTTTGATATTGCAGCGGATAGGCTACCATATCCTCCAGAATCTTGATCTGGGCCTCTTTCCATAGCTCCACTTGCTTGTCGGGATTCTGCTCTATCCGGGCCGCTTCGATCAAGTCGTCAATCTGATCGTAGTGCGAGAAGTTGGTGTCCGGCTTGGCCCCGGTGACGACAATTGAGTCAGAGTGGTAGAAGCGGGTCAGGTAGACATCGGCATTGGGCCGCCAGGCGACGTAGATGACAATGGGGTTGACGTCTTCCCGGATTAACTTGTGCATACTGGAGTGGTCAACCACTTCAATTTCAATGTCAATGCCTATCTCGGCCAGTTGGGCCTGCATGCTCTGGTAGTTCTTTAGGTAGGATTCTCGTTCAGAGGAGACCACCTTCAAGCTGAACCCGTCCGCGTAACCGGCCTCGGCCAGCAATTCTTTGGCTTTGTCCCGGTCAAGGGCATACTCCAAACCCAACTCAGCGACCTCCGCCTGGGTCAGCCCACCGGCCAGGAACTTGACCGGCACCTGCGAGTAAACGTTTTCTGCCACCGGTTCGCCAAAGAGGGCCAGGAACTCGTCACGGTCCAGGGCGTAGGCGATGGCCTGGCGGACTTTGGGATTGTCCAAAGGTTCTACGGTAACATCAAAGTGAATTGTCGCTACTTCACCAACGCCATAAACATCTACCCGAATGCCTTCTTCCTTGCTCATTCGCTCAACCCAGATGCCTTCAGCCGTACCGTTGGCCACGTCCAGTTCACCGGACAGAAGACCCAGTTCACGGCTGTTGAGTTCTGACATAAAGCGGTAGTCAACGCCGTCCAGCAACGGCCGGCCACGGAAGTAAGCATCGTTAGCCACCAACGTTACTTTTTCTTGGGGGCTGTAACTCTCGAACATAAAGGGGCCTGTACCGATGGGGTGAGTCTTGAACCCTTCGGCCCCAATGGCTTCGTATGCCTTTTGGCAAACGATGAATCCGCCGGCATAGTCAGATACCTTGGGGAAGAAAAGCACCGGCGAAATGGGGCTGTCCAACGTGATCTTAACCGTATAGTCGTCCACTGCCTCAACAGTCATGCCATCATACTCACCGGCGTAAGCAGAGGTATCTGCGTTGGCCGACTTCTGCAGAGAAAAGACGACGTCCGCGGCGGTCAATTCGTAAGAAGGCACTTCTTCGGAGGGATGGCACATCACGCCCCGGCGCAGGTTAAAGGTCCACACCTGTTTGCCGCCATCTAGTTCCGGTTCCGGCAGCGCTTCGGCCAGGTCCGGTTCAAAGACCGAGCCGTCGCCGGGCTTGTAACGTACCAGGGCATTAAAAATCATATCGACCAGGTTTCGGTCCTGGGTAGCAGCCGCAAAGTGCGGGTCCATCCCGCCCAGGTCGGCGGCTTTGTCGGCGTAGCGCAGCACCACCGGCTCCATTGCTTCTGGCGTGGCTGTAACAACAACCTCTACCTCTTTTTCAACTTCGACTTCTTTTTCGACAACAACTGTTTCTACAACTGTGACAGTTTCACCCTCAACTTCTTTTTCTACAATTACCGTTTCTATCACGGTGACAGTCTCAGGTGTAGCTGCTGCCCCACAGGCGGCCAGCGTCGCCACAATTGCAATCAAGGTAATGAGTAAAATTAAGCGTTTCATTTGTTAGTTATCCTCCCTTTAAGAATTTTATTTAGTGTAATATCTAACATTAAACATTTGCAGTCTTTCCCACGTAGAGTTGGTAGCTCGGCCTGGATTGACAAATCGAGACCTAAAACCGTTGGATTGACAAATCCTCCGGGAGCAAACTTACGTCAAGCGGGAATATCCAACATTTGCTTTAATCTTGCATTCACACCTCCGTGCCTTTCGTATAGATATTAAGATATAAGATACGCAGTCCCCAAAGCAAATCAAAAAAACCAAAGGGTCTGGTTATCGCTCTTTAATTTAATGCATATGCTTACTCTTCATTGAGAAAGCCCCGATAAAAATACAAAGTTTTGAGACTGGGAAAACTAACTAAAACGTAAATTGATACGGTGGGGGCAGTTGAAAATATATTTTGTTTAAGGCCGGTCAAATTGACCTGATGCGTATGATACGTTAAGATGCTTTCATCTCAACAGATGATTATATCTGATATATCATAGTTTGCGGTTTCAGTATATTTATAGTTTGGTAAAAAGCAAAAATCAGGAGAAACAATGTCACACAATAAAAACTTCCATATGACCCCCGATGAGTTCCGCCGCTATGGGCGGGCTATGGTTGATTGGATAGCCGATTACTACGAGAGGGTTGAGTCCTTGCCCGTCTTGTCGCAAGTGGAGCCGGGACAGATACGGGCCTTGCTGCCCGCTAAACCGCCTGCTCAGGGCGAGGACTTTGCGGATATGCTTAAAGATGTCGATAAGTTGATTTTGCCGGGCGTGACCCACTGGCAATCGCCCAATTTCTTTGCCTATTTTCCGGCCAATAGCTCTGGCCCGGCTGTGCTGGGAGAGTTGCTCTCGGCTGGATTGGGCGTGCAGGGAATGTTGTGGTCTACCAGCCCGGCCTGCACCGAACTGGAGACCCATATGATGGACTGGATGGCGGATATGCTCAATTTGCCGGAGCAGTTCAAATCAACCGGCCCAGGCGGCGGCGTCATTCAAGACTCGGCTTCAAGCGCGACGCTTTGCGCTGTGCTGGCGGCCCGTGAAAAAGCCACAAATTATGAGAGCAATGAAAAGGGCAGCGATGGTCGCCTGGCAGCCTATGCTTCTACCCAAACCCATTCGTCGCTGGAAAAGGGGATAAAAATCGCCGGAATTGGTCGAGAAAATTTACGTTTGATTGAAGTCGATGATCAATTCACTATGCGCCCGGACCTTCTGGCGGAGCAGATTGAGCGTGATCGCCGGGCCGGGTTGAAACCCTTTTTTGTTTGCGCTACTGTGGGCACTACCTCGTCCAGCGCTATGGATACTTTGCCGGAAATAGGCAGAATTTGTCGGGAGTATAAGCTCTGGTTCCACATAGACGCGGCTATGTACGGTACGGCTGCCATTTGCCCGGAGTTTCGCTACATTAACAACGGGGTTGAACTGGCCGATAGCTATACCTTTAATCCCCACAAATGGATGTTTACCAACTTTGATTGCAACTGTTTCTTTGTGGCCGACCGTCAGGTTTTGATCAACGCCTTAAGTATAATGCCCGAATATTTACGCAACACAGCCACAGAGTCGGGCGAAGTCTTTGATTATCGCGACTGGCAAATTCCGCTGGGGCGGCGATTCCGGGCGCTAAAGCTATGGTTTGTT
>JAJRVO010000693.1 GCA_024277275.1 Chloroflexota bacterium | reverse complement strand
GTCGGTTATCATATTAGGAAAATGCTGTTTCTGAAAATACTCGCTGTAAGTTACCTGCTTTATCAGGATAGTTACCCATATTATTGGGGTGTACAATTTCAGTTACAGTATTTCTTAGATCCATAACCGACTTCCAGCTTGATGTCAAGCGTTTTTTGCCCCACATTCCGCAGAGTCAGTTTCCCGGCGTGGCGTTGGCCGCCCAACTCTATTTGAAGGCCGGTATCCGGGCCATCGAACTTGGCTCGCTGGCCTTTGCCCACCCCGACCCGGAAACGGGCAAAGTTCATTATCCCGATTTGGAGACGGTTCGTCTGGCAATTCCCCGGCGCGTCTATAGCCAGAGACATATTGACTACGTGGTCAAGGCGGTCATTGACCTTTATCGGGGCCGCGACAAAATTGGTGGCTTGCGCTTAACCTATGAAGCGCCTTTTATGCGTCACTTTACGGCTCGGTTAGAGCCGGTCAATGGCGATTCTACCTTGCCGGCGTAGCAGAAAAATCTAAATAATCTATTTATCAAAACAAAATGCCCGGTCGTGTGGCCGGGCATTCTTTTATCATGTCTTGCAAGGTGATCTTCTGCTTAACTATCTTGGCGAATTAGCCGCGCTAAGCGTTTCCTTTTGCTGGGCGTTTACATCGCTCTTTTTTAGTTACAGCGGGCGACAAGTTGGCGCTATGGTGGTCAACCTGACGCGGCTTCTGTTTGCCGTGTTGATGCTGTCAAGCGCCCATTTTTTCTTATATGGCGATTTCCTGCCTCTCCAGGTTGAATCCTTTCGCTGGGGCTGGTTGAGCGTGTCGAGCATATTGGGTCTGGTTGTGGGCGACAGCGCCCTGTTTCAAGCCTTTGTCTTGTTAGGGCCGCGTTTATCAACGCTGATGATGTCCCTGACGCCTATCTTTACCACGTTTCTGGGCTGGTTGATTTTTGGAGAAACGGTTTCAGGCGTTGAATTTGCCGGTATTATGCTGACTATGAGCGGTGTGGCCTGGGTAGTAACAGAAAGGCGGTCCGGCCAAGTCGTAGTAGAAAATAAACAGTACGGCCTGGGTATTGTATTTGGATTGACCGGCGCACTGGGGCAATCTGCCGGATTGATTACCGCCAAATTTGGTTTGGTTGACAAATTCCCCCCGATTTCTGCCACCGTTATCCGTATGCTGGTGGCAATGGTGATTCTCTGGGGCGTGGCGGCCTTCCGGGGAAGAATTGGGTCTACAATAAGCCAATGGCGCAACACAAAAGCGCTTTCGGCTATCTTTGGCGGATCGCTGGTGGGGCCTTTTATAGGCGTTTGGCTTTCGCTGGTGGCTATTCAACTGGCTCGCGTGGGCATTGCCTCAACCCTGATGGCTCTCCCGCCGGTTATTCTGATTCCGCTCAGTTATGTTCTGCTCAAAGAATCAGTCAGCCTGCGTAGTATTGTGGGAACGGTTGTGGCCCTAATTGGCGTTGCCCTTATTTTTGTATAAAGGGTTCATCATTCATCATTCATCGTTCATCATTTGATACTGAGGAGTAAACCCCGTGACCAAGCAACAGAAAATTATCATTGCACTTTTATCTGTCGTTGCGGTTGTTGTCTTGGCCGGTCTGGGTTGCGCCGCTGTCTATTTGCTAATTTTGTCGCCTGCTCCTGGCCCTGCGCCTACAACGGCGGCAGTTGTTCAGCAATCGTCCTCAACGCCGCTGCCTGTCCCATCGTCAACCCCCATCCCGGCAGCGACAACCGCCCCCACCGAGACTCCCCCGCCCACGCCAACCGCCACCCAGGTTGTGGTCGAAACCGTGCTGCCAATGCCTACCCCCACCCGGGCCAACTGCATTGATGACATCACCAACTTTGGAGACAGCGGCGTCATCACCGATGAACAGGTGCAGCAGTATTTGCGTGATACTATCCCCCTCTCTCATCTTGATCATTGCCGGGGTATTGAGTATGTAGCCAGGCGTGGAGCAGTGCATACCACGCCCATCGCCGGCAACATCATTCCCGTATACCGCGAGATTTATGTGTACGCAATCGATCCGGAAGTTCAAGGCGTGGAAAATTTGCTGGACACGCTGATTCACGAAATCGGTCACAACGTTAACTACAATATCCGGCGAGACAATTTTGATCTGGATGTCCAGTGGGCTGAACTACACAAGCAAAGCAAAAAAACATTTACCGACGCCGGGTTGGGATTTGTCTCGGATTACGCCCGCACCGACAAATTTGAAGATTTTGCCGAGTCCTATTTGGCCTACATCCACTATCCCGATATATTAGAATTTGCCAATGTAGACAAGTATGAATTTATGCGGCAGGAAATATTCAAAGGCCGCCAATACCCTCGCTAGTACACGGCGGCGTAAATCCTTCGGTAGTTTATGGAGTGAAAAAGTGCACTTTTTCACTCCATAAACTAAGCAACGCGCTGCTTGTAACTACCGAAAGACTTCCGCCAAGCTGTACTAGTTTCTGTTTTTTACATTGACGGACGACGAATGACGAAAGAAAACCCCGGTATAGTCACGCCTTTGTCGTCGCCCGTCGTTGGTCATTCGTCAAAAATGTAACATTAATTTCCGCACTAACCTCCCTATTGACACAAGAGGGTTTCTTTGTTATAATAATTTCAGATATTTCTGAAATTTCGATACACGAAGAGCAATAATGAAGTGCAAGTCAGGAGATAATTATGCCCAAAAAAGAAATCCACGCGGTGACAGGAGCTTTTGGTTATTCCGGCAAGTATATTGCCGCCCGCTTGCTAGAGGATGGTCATCAAGTTTGCACGCTAACCAACTCTGT
>JAJRVO010000692.1 GCA_024277275.1 Chloroflexota bacterium | reverse complement strand
CGTTAGCCCCGATGCTCAGGTTAACGTTGGGCCACCCCAGTTGGTTTTTGATAACGCCAATTGGAACATTACTCAAACGGTGGTTGTCACTGCGGTGGATGATTTCTTTGCCGAAACCTCACCCCACGCCGGGATCATTAACCACAGCGTCGCCAGTTTCGATCCTCTGTACGACGGTCTTTCAATCATTAGCGTCACAGCGGCCATTACCGACAACGACCTACCCGGCATCATCATCATCCAATCTGATGGCGATACCAGGGTGGCCGAGGGCGGCGCGACGGACACCTACCAGGCAGTCCTGTCCAGCGCTCCCGCTAACCCGGTCAATATCAACATAGCTGCCGATAGCCAGCTATTTGTGCTGCCAACAATACTGACCTTTACGGCTACCAACTGGTTCACGCCACAAACGGTCATTGTGGGCGCAGTGGATGACGCCATCCCAGAATATTTCCATACCGGCTTGCTGACCAACACCTCCAGCAGTCTCGACCCTATTTACAACAATAAGATCATCACGATAACGGCCGCCATTACCGATGATGACGTAGCGGCAGACCTGTCGGTAATAAAAACAGATTCGCCCGACCCGGCCATTGTGGGGCAACAAGGAACCTACGTAATTACAACTGCCAATAACGGCCCGTGGCCCGCCACTAACCTGTTTATCACCGATACCTTGCCAAATCTGGGCGGCCTGGCGCTCGAAGTGTCCCATGTCGACTATAGTATTGAGTTTGACCCGCCTCTACCATCAGCAGGTGAGGTATCAATTGCCGGGATAAGTTGTAGCCAGGTAAGCAACATCTTTAGTTGTTTGCTGGATGATTTGGCTCCGGGCGCATCGATGATTCTTAATTTGCAGTTAACGCCAAATTCAGCCGGAACGCTGGTTAATACCGTGGTAGTGACCGCCGCCGAGTTTGACCCCATCCCCGGCAACAACAACGCCTCAGCGTCAACAACAGTTACCACCGCCGATATTGACCTGTCGGTCAGCAAGTCTCGCTCATCCAGTATGGTGTTGGTTGGCGAAACGCTGGTTTACACGCTGGATGTGGCTAACGGCGGCGGCTCAGACACAGCTTATGGGGTTAACCTGGTCGACCCGTTGCCGTCGGACTTGATTATCGGCCCGGTCTCAACCAACCGGGGAAGTTGCAACACAACCGGCGGCACGGTTAATTGCAGCCTGGGGACAATGGCAGGCGGGACTACGGCCCAAGTGACTATTCCCGTAACGCCAACCACAGCCTTTATCACCCAAACCGTCATTACCAATACGGTCAGTGTAGCAGCCGTTATCGGCACCGATATATTTACAGCCAATAATACGGATAGCGTCAGCATCACGGTCAAGCCAATTATGGCTAATTTAGGCATTACCAAGACCGCATCGGTCACTTCAATCCTGGTCGGCCAGAGTTTGGTCTATACCCTGGATGTGACCAATAGCGGCCCCGATCCGGCCACCGGCGTAACCCTGAGCGACCCATTGCCTTCAGGCGTAATCTTTGGTTCGGCTACGGGCGCAAGTTGCAACGAGTCGGGCGGCGCCGTGACCTGTGACCTGGGGACGGTAACTACGGGCGGAGCGCAAGTTACGCTGGCTGTTACGCCTACCAGCGCGGGGGTAAAGGTAAACGTGGCTAGTGTGGCCAGCAGTTTTGCTGTTGATCCTGACACCGGCAACAATACTTCGATCCCGGTTGTCATCACGGCCACGGAACCAAGTCCCGATTTGAGCCTGAGCAAGAGCGCGGTCGCCAGCCTGACCATAGGCAACGCCCTGCTCTACACCTTGACCGTAACCAACGCCCCCGGAGCCGACCCGGCAACCGGCGTAATCTTGACCGATGCGCTGCCTTCAGATGTAATATTTGACCGGGCCACGGGCGGCAATTGTAACGAGTCGGGCGGCGCTGTTACTTGTAACCTGGGCGATATTGCTCCGGGCGGCAGCAGCCCGCCAATTGTGCTGGTCGTAACGCCTACCGCAGTCGTCACCCTAATCAATACGGCTGATGTAGCCGCCACCTTCGGCATCGATGCCAATTTGGCCGATAACACGGCCACCGCAACTACAACTGTGGTTGCGCTTGAAGGCATCATTACCAACCCGGCCGGAGGCCAGGTAATTTACACCGACCCTCAAGGTAATCCGACTCAGATAGACGTTCCGCCTAACGCTGTCACCAATACCATTAAACTTGTGTATTCGCCGTTCACAGCGCCATCGACTCCGCCGCCTTCGGGGTCTACTTCTACCGGACATATCTTTACCCTGGAGGCGTTTACTTATCCTGACGACATTCCATTACCGGGCTACGTCTTTACCCGGCCAATCACCATCACCATTACTTACAGCGACAACGATGTGAGTAACATCAGCGATGAAGATGGCCTGCTCCTATACTATCTTGATGGGGCTGCCTGGGTAGACGTAGCCACAACCTGCGTCCCAACTTCAACTTACCAGCGATTAACCGGCACCAATACCATTGCCGTGGCTATTTGTCACCTGACTGAGTTTGGGCTATTTGGCCCGGCGGCAAGCGCCGGGTCGGTTTATCTGCCAATTATCTTAAAAGATAGTCCGTAGGTTCATCAAGGATATCGCCGAACTGTGAATAAATTTGACCAATTATGTTAATGGGCGTATATATAATGCTGTGGTTGATAAGACCAAACAACGAGGAGAGAAAACTTTGAAACGCCTGGCCCGTCTGGCTAGACTTGGCCTGATTACCCTGGTCCCGATTCTAGTAGCAGTAGTCTGCACCGTTCGTCCGCCACCGGCCACGGAAGAAGCCAGACGAATTGTTGTTAGGGGAATTATAGACGAAATTGTAGAGGATTTTTTGGTGGTCACTCCCTTTGCCACCTTCACTCCAACGCCCACCCCCACCATAACGGCTACGGCTGTTGCCGCGCGGCCCGAAGGCGGGTCGGGAGAAGAAGCCGGTACTCCGGGGGGGGCGGACATTGGTGACGGGACTCCCGCCCCTGAGGGCGCGGCAACCGTGGCCGCAGCATCCACTCTGCCGCCAAATCCTACGGCAACCGCCAGCCCTGCGCCAACGGCCACCTCGTTGCCAACAGCAACGCCACTGCCAACGGCCACCCCGTTGCCAACGCCTACGGCTATGCCGTCGCCAACGCCCACCTTTCCTCCAATCCCGTCGTCAACACCCACACTGCCGCCAGGTGTCGGCGGGGGTGGCGGTGACGACGGAGGGACTGTTCCCACGCCAACAAACACCCCCGGCCCCCCGGTTATTTCCTTTAGTTCGGCAGTTTACAACGTGGCCGAAGGAGTAGGAAACGCAATGATTACGGTAGTTCTTAGCCATGCCGCCAATCAGGCGGTAAGCGTCAATTTCAGTACCGGCCAGGGGTCGGCCTTTGCGCCCAACGATTACACCCCCGCCGGCGGAACCTTAACCTTTGCCATTGGCGAGACCAGCAAAACCTTTTCCGTGCCAATTGTTGACGACAATGTTGACGACCCGGATACTGAAACCATACCGCTGACCCTGAACGCCCCTATCAACGGCAGCCTGGGAACAAGCGCCGCCACATTGCAAATTTCTGATAATGACCCCCTGCCGGTTATCATGTTTGATAGCTCCGCCTACCTGACATTAGAAAGTACAACCCCCGTATTTACGGTTACGCTTAATCGCCCGTCAGGTAAATTTGTCTCGTTGACTTACGGCCCCAACGGTAATGGGTCGGCAACAGTCGGTACAGACTATGCTTTTCCCAGCTTTGGCGTAACCGCCTTTGGCCCCGATGTAACCGGCGTTAGTTCCACCACTGTGACCATCAACAACTGGTTGGGCCTCATCAACAACGCAGAACCGCCAACAGAGCCGGATGAAACTGTGGTCATTGAAATTTTCAATCCCCCTGCTACCGCTAACTTTACGCGGACTATACTATTCACCACTACCCTGACCGTCAGGGACCCCTAACGTTTAGCGATTTCTCCTTCAGGCGAAGTAGCCGTTCACTCCCCAACAATAGAAATAAGAAATCTACGTCCGCTTCTAATTTCTAATTCATCAATCTTGTCGGTTTGAGGCGAAGATTTGCTGGATAGTTACAGAACACTTTCACAACGGTCTAAACTTGTTCAAGGACAGGAACCGGGGTCAACCAATCCATATACTTGGGTTCTTGGCCTGTAACAACGCGAGCGTACAGATTGCTGATTTGTTGGGCAATTGGTCCGGTTTCGCCATTCCCTACCAGGCGATGATCAATAGAACTAATCGCTGCAATTTGAACGCCTGTACCGCAAAAGAAGGCTTCCTGGGCTACGTATAACTCAGAGCGATCGATGTTACGCTCTACAACTTCCAGCCCCAATTCCTCACAAGCAAGATGGATTACCGTCCGGCGAGTAATACCTTCAAGGATATTGGCGGTGATGGGCGGGGTGATAATTACGCCATCCCGCACAATCATCAAATTAGCTGCGCTGGCCTCTGAGACATGACCATCCTAATTAAGAACAAGGGCCTCATCAAACCCACTCAACATTGCATCGCTCTTGGCTAAGGCGCTATTAACATAGGCCCCATTAACTTTGCCCCGGGCCGGCATTGCCGTGTCATCCACCCGCCGCCAGGAACTGACGCAAACGCTGATGCCTTTTTCGGCTTTGATGTAGTCGCCAACGGCCTGGCTAAAAATTGCCACTTTATCGGTGGCGTCGTGCAGCCAAACCCTAAACACGCCATCGTCTTTATAAGCAATGGGCCGGATGTAGACATTTTGTCGCCATCCCTCTCGGCTGAGTAATTCAATGGTAATGTTTGCCAACTGCTCTACGGTATAGTCAAATTTACAGAGCAAAAACTTGGCGCTGTTGAGAAAACGCTCGTAGTGATCAGTCACCCGAAAGAGGTAAAGTTGTTCCTGTTTTTGGTTCCAAAAGGCTCGCAGCCCGCCAAAACAGCCGGTTCCATAGTGTAAGGTATTACAGGTAATGCTAACCCTGGCCTGCTCAATGGGGACAATCTCGCCTTCAAAATATGCTAAAGTGGTCATAGCTATAAGCTCCTGTTATCAATTAAGTTTTATTGACCTTTTAAGTATTACTCATCAACCGGAACTTTCAGGCCGGTGGCAATTCCATTGGTTTGATGAGCCATACCAATCACGGCCATCAACTCCTGATATTGACCGGGAGTCATCCCTTTGGCAAAGGCCGATGCGGTATGGGAGTGAATGCAGTAATCACAATTATTGGCAATGGATACGGCGATATAAATCATCTCTTTGGTCAGACTGTCAATTTCACCCGGTCCCATCACTTCTTTTAGCGACGCCCAGATACGTTTTAAGGTATCGGGATGGTGAGCCAGGGCTTTCCAGAAATTGTTGATATAATCGGTGTTACGAACGGCCCGAATGTCATCATAAACCGCCTTCACTTCTGGAGAGGCGTCTTCGTATTCAATAAGGGTGACCGTTGCCATGCTAGTACACGGCGGCGTAAATCCTTCGGTAGTTTATGGAGTGAAAAAGTGCACTTTTTCACTCCATAAACTAAGCAACGCGCTGCTTGTAACTACCGAAAGACTTCCGCCAAGCTGTACTAGTTGCTCCTTTTTTGTTTTATGTATTACAACTGCGCTACCAAACGCTCCACCACTCCCATCACTACTTGCTCCGCCTGACTGTCTTCGTCCATATCCGGATTCCACATACTCACAGAAATGGCGGACACGCGCCCGGCGCCGGCCAGATGAGTCAGCGAGGCATCAACAGTTTCCAGGGTCGGGCCACCCTCGGCAGGGTAGGTGACGGCGGACAGGTCGGATAGGTGGAGGACATCGCAGTCAAAGTGAATGTAAATTGGCTTGTCGGGCAGGGTCAGCGAGGATAAATCAGCCACGCTGGGTAGGTGGGTCAAACCGGACTCGGCTAGGGCTTCGGCCTCACCGGGGTCAAGATCGCGGGCATCGGTCAAAATGATATCGGCTTCGGGGTGAACTTTGGCCCCGGACCCCTCCACAATGGCCTGCTCGCCCCGGCCACAGAGCATAGCCAGGGGCATCCCCCCGATAAAACCGCTGGGGGTGGTTTGGTGGGTATTAAAGTCGCCGTGAGAGTCGTACCAGACCAGGGTAAAATCGGGGTCCTCGCGCTGCAAGGCGGCCAGCGTCCCGATGCTAAAGGTGCAGTCGCCGGCAATGACCACGGGTAAATTCCCTTCGGCCCGGACGGCGGCCACTTCATCGGCCAGCGCTTTGCACAGAACTCCCATCCGTTCGGTTGGACTACCTTCGGGCACAGGGGGCGTTAACAATCGCCAGGTGTGCCGGGCCAGAGCTGCGTGCGAAGGGCTAAAGTCGCCCATCCAATAAGGGGCTAAAATATAAACGGGTTTCATAATATTACTCCTCATAATCAATGCCAGGGGGCAAAAACCACTGGCGTTGGGTATAAATCTCAAAACCAAAATTACTAAAAATGTGATAAGCCTGGGCCGTTGAATAAAGCATGGTCAAATGGCAACCATTTTCACCGGCATCGGTCAACATTTGATGCAAGAGCGCAGTTGCCACGCCGCGTCGCCGGTACTGGTCAATGGTGCACATATTCCAAACGCTGGCGACGCCATCTTTAAAAATAATTGTTCCGGCGCCCACCGGCTGCTCATCTAAAAACGCAAGATAGTGTTGGATTCTATCATTTTTAAGCTGGCTGACCGGATAAAGAGTAAGCATATCCCGCAGGGGGAAGTCAAAAACCGAGTGCAGCATAGTGCAAAAGGCCGTCAGCGAGGGCACTGTATTTACCAGGTCAATGGTTACATCCGGGTTCAATTGAGCCTGCCCGGGAATGCCGTCTACAAACATTGCCGGTTGGGGCGGAAGCGATTGATAACGTCGCCGGTTGAGATAGTCCGGACCTTCTGGAAAACGGTCATGCACCAACTCTATGGCGTAGAATACTTTTCGGGACGAGAAAAAAGCGGCCGTATCGGCCAGCGCATCATCGCTAAGGCCGGCCGGGGTACGGGGCAAAAAAATATTAAAAACGGGTAACGGCAAACCGCTAAAGCCACGCGCCCAATCGGACATCATCTCAAATAATCCACCTGAAATTGTACGATACCGCACCGCATGAGCTGATATTATATGCTGTTCTAGTCTGGTTCTGGTTTCAGAATCCATAGTTTGCACCTGTTTTTTAGTATGAGAGGGCCCGGTAATTCAACTTAGCCGTTAAAAAGGACGAATGACGAACGACGGCGGGCGAATAATACAATAGACCAGGGTTTTTGTCGTTCGTCCATCGTCTTTCGTCCGGTTGAATAAAACAACCAACAATTACCAAATTATCTCAGTATATGTCCTGTTACCACCGGCCATCTTCTCGCGGCCACGACTCCATAAAATCTTCCGGCGGAATGCCCAAAGCGTCGGCAATGCGATTGATGTAGTTAAAGAAGGCCGCAATTTGAGTAATATCGTGAATCTCTTCATCGCTGTAGCCGCAGCCTTGCAGCGCCTCAACATCGTCTTGACTCATCCGGCTGGGGGTAAGGGTCAACTTTTCTGCAAAAGCCAGAGCCGCCAGGGTGTGTTCCGGCAATCCGGCTGTGCGCCAATCCCGGGCAAATCTGTCAACCAGGGCGTCATCATTGGCCTCTTCACGGAGGTCGTGCAAATGAGACTGAATTCAATAGTGGCAATCGTTGGCCTGAGAAACAACCACCGCTATCATCTCTCGCTCAGGTCGACCCAGCATCTCCGTTGATTGGTGAACCACCGAACCATACAGCCGCATAGAGGCTTGCAGCGTTGAAGGCCGCAAACTCATAATTCGGACAATGTTCCAAATTCTCCCGGCCCGCTTTATGGCCGAGTCGTACTCTTTTTTAAGCAGGCCCGTTGCCTCTTCATTAAGCAGCCAGCGGAGCCACGGTTTAAGCGTTGGGTTGGTCATACCTCTTTTTATACCACCCTTCCAAATCAGGCAAATGATCGGTGTAGTGTTCGGCGGCATGAGTCAATAATTCGGCCAGAGAACCCTGCTCGGACCAGGGGTAAGGACCGCGCAATTTCCAGGCATCCGGCTTTAACGTCGCCACAAATTCATCCATAGCCAAATGTGTGCGAAGCAAATATTGATAATTTTCCGGCCACGATTTATCGGCGCGGGTGGCGGCCATAATTTGGTTCCACTCTTCTATAGTATCGCTCACCGGCGTTACGGCCGGCCGCGACGGGTCGTTTAGATGACGAGCGCCCTTGAGTATAACCTGTTCCCAGTCGGCAATGTGTCCCACCACATCGTTAATTGACCAATCCCCAATCGCGTTTGGGGCCAGCACGTCATCTTCTTTAAAGCGATCCAAAACGGTCATAAATTTGGCTCTGGTTTGTACTAACATTGTTTTTACGGCTTCGGGGTCAATGGCCTGATCTACCGTTTTGCGCCACTGCTCAATTTCAACGGCATGTTGACGCTCATGCTCCAGCATAATGTCAATCACATAGCTACGGATGGTGATGGTCCGACCGCGACGTTCGCGGCGTTTGTCAATATCAACATGGTCAACTGAAGTCAAAATATCAACAATTTGCTGATGGGTTGACTCAATCTCGGCCAAAACCTGGGCCAAAGATTTGTCTTGCCAGGCAACTCTGGTTTGCTGATTGTATTCTTCAACGTCGATACCGGGGATTTCATCAGTTCGATTTTGCAGGATCATGGGTAGAATTTTTATGACATGTTGGTCCCAGCCAATTATGTGGGCCAACACGTCTTTAACCGTCCAATCGTCGTAAACAGGTATTGCAGTCAACTCACGCTCAGAGAGCGCCTCAATCGACTCAAACAGGGATGAGCGACCAAATTTTAAATCGGCAATAATACTGGCAATGCTACCCATTTTATACAATCACCTCCGATGCTGATTCAAGTACCTCTGCCGCCAAATCGTAGCGACTAAAAGCAGGAATCACATAGACTCCCTGCGTAAAAGAGCGAAGCCGGCTTAACAACTCGCGGGCCATAACCACGCCCTCGTCCGTTCCCTTTTTGCCGGCATCGCGCATACGCTGCCGGGACTCGGCCGGAATGTTAATTCCGGGGACTTCGTTATGCAAAAAATCAGCGTGTCGACCGCTATAGAGCGGCAACAAACCGGCAATAATAGGCAAAGGCCACGTTCCATACTCGGCTTCATAACGGGCCATAAAAGCTTGGGCTTCAGCTACATTGTAGATAGGCTGAGTCAGGGCAAAATCGGCCCCGCTCTCAATTTTTCGACGCAGTATCTTGATCTCTCGTTCCGGGTCGGCAGGAGTGAGATTGAGCGCGCAGCCCACCAAAAAATTTGTCGGCTGGGGCAGAGCTTCGCCGCTGTAATCTAGTCCCTTGTTAAAACCTTGTTTTAAAAGTTTTATCAGGCCGGTGGGAACCACGTCGTAGTTATCAAGCGCATCGGGATAATCACCAATTGTAGTTGGATCGCCCATAACAGCAAAGATGTTACGGACATTTAGAGCGTGGGCGGCCAGCAGGTCGCCTTGAATACGCAAAATATTGCGGCCTCGGGTGGGAAAATGGAGGACCGTTTCCAAATCAAGCTCGTTTTGAATCAGGTGACACACGGCCCAGGGACTCATTCGCATTCGGGCGCGAGGGCTATCGGCTACATTAATGGCGTTGGCTCCCGCCGCCTTCAGGGTAGCCACCCCGGCCAATACCTTTTCGGTAGAGAAGCCTTTGGGCGGGCTAATTTCCACCGTGACTACAAATTCACCCGTAGCCAGACGTCGAGCCAGACGAGTCGGCTCCAGCGCCCGCATCGGGCCAACGCCGGTCAGATCGTCGTCGGGCAAACGTTGTAAATGAGGCGTTTGGCGGTCGGGGTCATCAAGCGCAAGGCGCATATGGGCAATATGCTCCGGCGTGGTCCCGCAGCAGCCCCCCACCAATTGAGCGCCCGTCTCAATAAAAGCCAGAGCATATTCGCCAAAATACTCAGGCGTGGCCGGGTACATAATGCGTTCTCCCACCCGTTCCGGCCAACCCGCATTGGGCTGGGCCGACAAGCGAACATTATCGGGTAGAAATTGGGCCAGGCTTTGCAAAGTTTGCAAAACGCCCGCCGGTCCAATTGAGCAGTTAATGCCCATAACATCAACCGGCAAACCGGCCAACTGAGCAGCCGCTTTTTGAGGCGTGTGTCCCAGAGGCGTGCGCCCATCTTCAGTAAAGGTAACTTGAGACACAATGGGAATATCCGGCGACGCCTCGCGGGCCGCCATTACAGCTTCAGCAAGTTCCAACAAATCAGAGAAGGTGTCAAAGATGAGCAAATCAACGCCGGCCTCAATCAAAGCGTCAGCCTGCCGGCGAAAGGCGGCGCGGGCTTCT
>JAJRVO010000071.1 GCA_024277275.1 Chloroflexota bacterium | reverse complement strand
TGTCCGATCGGCTTAGATTGAGAGCGCGGGAAAAACCAAAAACGTAAGTCACCAGGCCACTGACAGGAATGAAGGTCCAGAAATTTACAAAACGGGTTAGAAGCGCTGTTAAACTACCGTGAGTAGTAGTTATGCCAAAAATGGCCAGCGTGCCAATAATAGCGGCGTCAAACTGGCCCAACGCGCCGGGAGTGATGGGCACGGCGGCAGCCAGATCGCTGACCATACTGCAAAAAAGACTAACGTTCAAAGGAGACGGCAAGTTAATGCTGACCAAAATAAAATGGATGATCAGGACATCGCACAGCCAGATGTAAAGACTTTCTACAATGGCAATGCCCAGTACAGCAGGTTTTTTACCCAGGGCGCGAATGCCGTGTATTAGAGAAAAACCAAAAGCAAGAATTTTTTGGTAAAGGGACCAGATGGAGGCGGGAGCAATCATTTTAGCCCATTTGAATTCGCGTAGCCAGTTCTCTATACTTGGCATAGTCAACAAACCGACCAAACCAACAACAAAGAGGATAGTTGCTCCAGCCATCAATTGTGAAATTTCTGAGGGGACACGGCCTTGTGCAGCCCAGATTGCTCCGGCGGCCGCCAATACCAGAATTGAGAAAACATCCAGGGCGCGTTCAGTGGTGATAGAGGCAATTCCGTGAGCCACCGGGATTTTGTGGTCTTGTTTAAGCATTGCCACCCGGCCCACGTCGCCGAGACGGGCCGGTAGAATAGCGCTAATAAATAGACCGGCAATCAGCAGCGTTTGGGCATAAATAAACTCAACCGGCCAACCCATTGTATGCAAAATGCGTTGCCAGCGCGTGCCTCTGACCACAATGGCTGAATAAAATATAACAAAAACCAACAGCATCCAGCCCCAATTCACGCGAGCCAGGGTTTCAAAACTAATGTCGATATTGCCCAGACGGAGCAGGGCAAAAACAGTCAGGATACTCAGGAGTAAAATAACAATGAGTCGACGATACTTCTTCATTTAACCATCACTTTTTGTCGATACCAGACCCATAGCTTGCTTAACCCGTCAACAACAGATGTTTGGGGGTTGTACGCCAGTAATTTGCGGGCTTTGTCGATATTGGCAAAGGTGATTTTTGGCTCGCTGGCAGGGGCGGGAGGCGTGGTCAGCGCCGCTTTTTGTCCAACCAAATCCTCAATGATTTCGACAAAATCGGCCATTAACACCGGTTCGCCGCGCCCCAGGTTGATAATCTGGTACCCCAACGGGCGCTCCAAAGCGGCGATGATACCGCCGACAATATCATTGATGTAAGTCCAGTCTCGTTTCATTTGGCCGGCGTCAAAAAGCTTGATTTCTTCGCCTTTAACAATTCGGTCGGTGACCATAAAGGGCATCATATCGGGCCGACCTCTGGGGCAGTAAACGCTAAAAAAGCGCAGGGCAGTAAAATTCATTTGGTGCAGATTATGGTAAGTGTAGCCAATAACTTCGCCCGCTTTTTTGCTGGCCGGGTAGGGGGCCAGGGGCAAGTTGCAGGGATCCGTTTCTATGAAAGGGAGTTGGGTAGTGTGACCGTAAACCGAAGAAGTCGAGGCAAAAACAAAAATCTCCGTCCCGGTTTGACGAGCCGCCTCCAACACATTGACCGTGCCTACAATGTTGACCTCGGTATAGAGGCCGGCCCGGCCAATTGAGTAGCGTACTCCGCCATAAGCCCCCAAGTGAGCCACAGCCTGAGGCTTGTGTTTGTCAAAAATTTGCCTAACGGCGTCAGCGTCACAAATATCTTGTTCGTAAAACTGAAGATTGGCGTGATTTTGAAACGGAGCAACATTTGCCCGTTTGCGAGCGGGGTCGTAGTAGTCGTTAAAATTATCAATGGCGACAACTTTGTCGCCGTGTTTAAGAAGTGTTTCCGTTAATGTACTGCCAATAAAACCGGCCGCGCCGGTGACTAAGATGGTCAAAGTTTTTTGATCTCCTTATGTAAGGTAGCAAGGTAGCAGGGTAGCAACCTTGCCACCCTGCAACCTTGCCACCCTGCTACTCTGCAACCTTGCCACCCTGCTACCCTGCCACCCGCCCCAACACGTACCGATGGTGCGCCCAAATTGTCTTGATCTGCCAGGGCAAGGGAGCGTGGTCGAGCCAGGCATATTTCATCACCCGGTCGCGCAAGTCGGGTTGTTCGCCCAGGTAGTAGGCCATTGTGCTCCAGGTCCAGCCGTCGCCGGTGAATTGATTGTTTAGCTTTTTGCTTTTTATACCCAGTCGTTTGAGGACCTCGGCGGCGGGCATAACCGTGTCGGGCCAGGGAGGAACGTCCAGCACGCCTTCGTCAATAAAGGCGACTCCGGCGGCTTTGAGGACCTTTTTAATCCGCCCCATCTGCACCCACTTTTCATCTACCGTGGGGAAAAAGTCGCGGTCAATCACGTATTTACGCAGCAAATAGCCAACCTGAATATTGTTGGGCATCGCCACAAAAACCAAGTTGCGCGACACGCGCGCCAGTTCCTTTAACAAAGCTTCAGCGTTGGGCAGGTACCACAACCCGGCCCACTCCCAGGCCAGGTCAAAGCTGTTGTCGTCAAAGGGGAGTTGGGCAAAGTTTTGATGCTGTAGGAACGTGGCCGGCAGGTTAAGTCGCTCCCAAATTTTTTCGACACCGGCCAGCCGGTCTTCATTTTCATCAACCAGCGTTACCTCACAGCCACGCTCAGCCAGCCGCACCGAGTTGATGCCGCTGACTCCGGCCATGCCGTACAACGGGGCTTCCAGCACGGTTTTGATACCGTGCCGGTCAATAATGCCATCCAAATAATCATTAAGAATGAAGCGCTCGTAAACAACGCCCAGTCCTTCATTCCAGTCAGTTAGATATTTTTTCCAAACAGGTTCGGCCATAGTGATAAAATTGAGTTAATGTCAGTGATATTTTATGTGCGTAAAACGTAAAACGTGAAACGCAATCAGTTGTACACTGACGTTTCACGTTTTTAACAAGTCTGCAATTATTCGATGCATACAATAGCACGAACAACAGGATTGGGCAAAGAGTTTAGGTTAGCAACGCTACACCCAACGCAATAAGCATTATTCCCATTAGTCCCTCCTGAAAGGCGGCTCCCCATGCATCTTTTATGTTTGGCGCGGGCTGCCATTCAGAGCGGATGCCCTTGCGGACCAGAACTTTGCCGCTCATAGCCATTCTGAAAGCCGTAATAACCATACGAAAGCCAAATAACAGGACAATAGCGGCAAAAAATATACCAAAAATCTTCATTGTTTCTTATTCCATAATTTTTTCCCAGGCCGGACGGGGGTCTGCGGCATCCTGGATGAGTTTTAACTGTTCTCTCAACTCCGTAATCTGGTCGCGGTACATAGCCGCTTTTTCAAACTCAAGCTCAGCGGCGGCGGCCTTCATTTGCTTTTCCAGTTGCTCGATGAGATGTTTAATTTCGTGGGCGGGCATTGTGCCGGTTACGTTGTAAGCCGCCCGCGTTTCGGCCACCATTTGCTCTCGCTCCGCTTCTCCGCGAGAAGCGCCCGCTTCCTCACGGGAGGCGGCAACTTCTCCGGCCAGGTCTTTAATCTGCTTGATAATAGACCTCGGCTCAATGCCGTGCTCCCGGTTATACTTTTGCTGTATGGCCCGACGGCGATTGGTCTCGTCGATGGCAAACCGCATCGAATCGGTAATCTTGTCGGCGTACATCAACACCTTGCCGTTGACGTGTCTGGCAGCCCGGCCAATGGTCTGGATGAGCGCCTGTTTTGAGCGCAAAAAACCCTCTTTATCGGCGTCCAAAATAGTCACCAGTGACACTTCCGGTAAATCCAACCCTTCCCGCAGCAGGTTAATGCCGACCACTATATCGTAAATACCCAGGCGCAGGTCGCGCAAAATCTCGACCCGTTCCAGGGTTTGAATATCGCTGTGCAGGTAGTGGACCCTCAGGCCCAACTCCATCATATAATCGGCCAGGCCTTCGGCCATACGTTTGGTTAGGGTGGTGATAAGCGCTCGCTCACCGCGCTCAATGCGCTGGTTAACCTCAGCCAGTAAATCGTCAATCTGGCCCTTAATGGGGCGAACTTCTACTTCAGGGTCAATCAGGCCGGTGGGCCGGATGATTTGCTCGACTACCTGCTGACTATGGTCAAGTTCATACGGGCCGGGCGTGGCGCTGGTGTAAATAACCTGATGGATGTGATCAACCCACTCCTCAAAGTTGAGCGGCCGGTTGTCCAGAGCGCTGGGCAACCGGAACCCGTAATCGACCAAAACTCCCTTGCGACTGCGGTCTCCGGCATACATTCCCCGGATTTGCGGGATGCTCATATGGCTTTCGTCAACAACTATCAGAAAATCATCGGGAAAGTAGTCAAGCAGCGTCCACGGGGTGCTGCCCGGCTCGCGACGACCCAGAGGACGGCTATAGTTCTCAACGCCAGAGCAGTAGCCAACTTCGCGCAGCATTTCCAGGTCGTAACGGGTGCGCTGTTCCAGGCGTTGGGCCTCCAACAACTTGTCTTCCTCTCTAAGTTCGACTAGTCGCTCTTCCAACTCCTGCTCAATATCGACCAGCGCCTCATCCAGCTTTTCCTGGGGGGTGATAAAGTGCTTGGCCGGGTAAATGTCCAGACTGAGGTGACGGGTCAGAACCTCGCCGGTTAGGCCGTCCACCTCGGTGATGCGTTCAATTTCATCGCCAAAGAACTCAATGCGATAAACCTGCTCGCCGTAAGCGGGCGTAATTTCCAGGGTGTCGCCCCGCACCCTAAAAGCGCCCGGTTTCAGGTCGTAATCGTTTCGCTCATACCGGATGTCGATGAGATGGCGCAGTACTTTATCCCGTTTACGGATGTCGCCTTGTCGAAAATTAATAACCACCTGGCCGTAATCCTCTGGGCTGCCCAGGCCGTAAATGGCGCTGACGCTGGCGACTATGATGACATCGCGGCGGGAAAAAAGGTACTGGGTGGCGGCCAGACGCAGCCGGTCAATCTCGTCGTTAATGTGGGCGTCTTTTTCAATGTAGGTATCGCTTTTGGGGATGTAGGCTTCGGGTTGGTAGAAGTCGTAATAGCTGACAAAGTAGGCCACGGCGTTGTTGGGGAAGAACTCTCTGAACTCGCTGTAGAGTTGGGCGGCCAGGGTTGTGTTGTGGGCCATCACCAGGGTGGGTTTTTGAACCTGCTCAACCACCTTGGCGATGCTATAGGTTTTGCCGGTGCCGGTGGCTCCCAGCAGGGTTTGATGCATTAAACCGGTCTCCAACCCCTCAACCAATTGCTTGATGGCCCCCGGCTGGTCGCCGGTGGGTTCATAGTCTGAAAAGACTTGAAAAGCGGGCATAAATCCTCCAGAGATTGTTATTGGTCAGTTATCGCTTGTCCGGTATCAAAATTATGACCAAGCATAAATGACACGTTTAGAACATAAGTTCAACTTAATAGTATACCCCAACGCAGGGTTATTGGCAAAGCTATCTTTTGAGTAAGTAGGGAAAATTGATTGCAAAGCAGAGAGGGTCAGGCAAATACAAAACATAGAAGTTGGATATGGACGAGCAATTAGAGAAGATATGAGATAGAGCGTTGCCGTACTTTACAAATCGTCAAGCATAGCCTTGATGAGTGGTTTTGTAGCCGGTAGGTTTACCTGAATAATCTGCCAAATGATATTGAGGTCAACTGTGAAATAGGCATGAATGACGATGTTTCGTAAGCCTACCATTCGTGTCCAGGGAATATCTGGATAATTGAAGCGAATATTATCGGGAATATTACGCGCCGCCTCGCCAATGACTTCCAAATTGCGAAGAACGCCATCGATAACAAGTTCATCTTGTTTGAACGCCTCATCGGTCATCCCCTGAGTGAATCGTTCGATTTTGTTGATGGCTTCCAGAATGTCCTCAATAAATATTTGGGGGGTTCTCTGGTTCATACATAAATTACGCTATTAAGAATTGTCTCTTTGAGTTGAGGTTTTAGAGCATAAGGCGTTACCAGATCAACTCGACTTTCCAAGACATCCTCAAGATATCGTTGTAAGTCTACAAACTCCCAGCCAATTGGCTCATAAAATTCAACCAAAATATCAATGTCGCTCTTAGCCATAGCCTCGTCGCGAACATATGACCCAAAGATGCCAAGTTTATCGACTTTAAATTGTTGTTTCAGGGTGGGGAGATGCTTTTTGAGTAGTTGTTTTATCTCTTTTTGGGGAAGTGTTTTGGTAGCTTTGGGTGGGGCTGCATTTAAATTAGTCGCATCGATCATAGTGGTAAACCCTTTACTATCGTTGTCATTCTCTATAGAAGATTATACCTTTACAATTACCACAATACCAGAATAACAGGTATTTATGGTTTTTTATCCCCTGCTGCTTCATTTACCGTTGAGTGGTTTTTTTGCCTCCAGAACTTGCTCCTCGGCTTCGATGGGTTCGGGTAACGGAACATCGACTTTTTGAGGTTTACTGCCATTACTACTGATGCGCGACGCTTGATTATTTTCCGTGGGCGGGTCTTTTTCCGGCAGCAGATAGCCGTCGCCATTTCCAGTTTTGGCCGAGAACATACCCTCCAATCGCCGCCATAAGCGGATGGAAGTAGAGCGCACCCTGGCCCAGCGATAGACCAGCCAGCGCAACCCTCTGTACCACCATTGTCGTTGTTTGTAAGGCATTGGCAGGCCCCACTGAACCACCGTAGCTCCCCAACTTAAACCGCCGCCAAAACCAACCATTACCAATTTGTCGTGGGTTTCAATGCGGCCCTCTTCAATGGCCTCGCACAGGGCAATGGGAATAGAGGCGGTTGAGGTATTTCCGTATTTATGCAGGTTGGTAAACACTTTATCTTCGCTAATCTTTAAGTATTTACTGGCGCTGCGGATGATGCGAATATTGGCTTGATGGGGAATAAAGAGATCTATGTCATCCAGGTCGACTCCGGCCTTTTCACAAGCTTGCTTGGCTGCTCTACCCATTACTTTGATGGCAAAGCGGTACACCTCGCGGCCATTCATATGGATGTAGTGAAGCCGTTTATCAATAGTCTCCTGGCTGGCGGGGAGTTTACTGCCGCCGGCGGGAATGCTCAGGTGTTCCGCGCCGGAGCCATCCGATCCCAGTATAGTGGACAGCACGCCTCCCGGAGTATCGTGCGTTTGCAGCACAAAGGCTCCGGCCCCATCGCCAAAGAGAGGGAAGGTGCCACGGTCTTGTTTATCCAGCACGCGAGATACCGTTTCGGAGCCGATGACCAGGACTACTTTGGACGTTCCGGATTGTATCATTGCGTTACCCATTGAGAGCGCGTAGATAAAGCCGGCACATGCCGCGCTTACATCAAAGGCGCCGGCATGGGTGGCCCCTATTGCATCCTGAACCAACGAGGCAGTTGATGGAAAGATATGTTCC
Source organism: Chloroflexota bacterium (assembly GCA_024277275.1). Classification (GTDB taxonomy): domain Bacteria; phylum Chloroflexota; class Anaerolineae; order 4572-78; family J111; genus JAJRVO01. The sequence continues at coordinate 1,622 of JAJRVO010000071.1, read as the reverse complement.
GGTGAGAGAGAGGCTACAATTACCAAATCGACAGCAGAGGGAACAATGCGCGCCCGGTCTAAAGCTAGTTGAGCGGCGGCAATAGCCATACTGGCTGTTGTCTCATGTTCGTCTGCATGACGCCGCTCTGAAATACCGGTACGGGTTTTAATCCACCCGTCGGAAGTATCCATAAATTGGGCAATATCGTCGTTAGTTACAACCTTTTCAGGGATATATTTTCCCCAGCCTACAATGTGCGCGTAATGAGTCACTATTTTGCCCCCCTATTTACCGTGTGTCGCCGGTTTCCATCGCCAACCCACTGTAAATGTAAAACGTGAAACATGAACTACAGCAAGGCTTTTACCATGTTTCACGTTTCACGTTTTCCGTAATTTAGGATGATCGTTTTTTGGAATAGCCTGAAAATGAGGATAGATTAATCGCCATTGAACTTTTTCAAGATGATGGTTGCGTTGCGACCGCCAAGACCAAATGAATTTGACATCGCAACAGAAATATCTGCCTGGCGAACTTCATTAGGCGTGTAATCTAAATCACACTCCGGATCGGGTGTTTCGTAGTTAATGGTTGGCGCAATAATACCATCAGTTAACGTTTTCACGCAAACCATAGCCTCTATTGCGCCTGCGGCCCCATACATGTGTCCGGTTATAGACTTAGATGAGGAGATGATGACGTCATAAGCATGTTCCCCCAGGGTCTCTTTAATGGACAGGGTTTCTACTTTATCATTGAGATATGTACCGGTTCCGTGGGCATTGATATAATCAATGTCTTCCGGGGCAATCCCGGCTTGCTCAATGGCTTTGCGCATTGACAGAATTGCTCCGGCCCCATCTTCCAGAGGAGCGACCATATGATTGGCGTCAACCGAGGTGCCGTAACCAACAAACTCTGCCAAAATATTGGCCTTTCGCTTTTTGGCGTGTTCTAACTCTTCTAACACCAACACCACTGATCCTTCACTCATTACAAAACCATCTCGATTTAAATCGAAGGGGCGGCAAGCTTTGGCCGGATTGTCATTATTAGTGGAAAGCGCCTTCATCACGTTAAAGCCAGAGATTATCAGGGGATTGATAGCGGCTTCCGACCCGCCGGCAATCATAGCGTTGGCAGACCCGCGCCTGATGATTTCAAAAGCCTCGCCCAGCGAGCTGGTTCCCGTGGCGCAAGCTGTAACCACCGACATATTTGGGCCGGTAAAATTGTAATCAATGGCAATTCTGGCCGGGGCCGTGTCGGGCAAAATCATGGTGATGGCAAAGGGGCTTACTCTTGATGGCCCTTTTTTTTGCAAGACATCATATTGGCTCATTACGGTATCCATACCGCCTACACATGAACCAATTACCAGCCCTACCTGCCGGCGGTCTACGCCATTTTCCAACAGCTTTGAGTCTTCAATTGCTTGCCGGGTGGCTACCATTGCAAAGTGTATGTAACGGTCCGTGCGACGCGCTTCTTTATGCCCCAGCAGCTTTTTGGCGTCAAAATCCTTAACCTCGCCCGCAAAGCGCGTTGCCAGATTTGATGTGTCGAAACGAGTAATTGGAGCAATGCCGCTCTGTCCGGCCTTTAAATTTTCCCAGGACTCTTCAACAGTGTGTCCCACC
>JAJRVO010000691.1 GCA_024277275.1 Chloroflexota bacterium | reverse complement strand
TTGTGGGCATTTCAGAGCAGAATTTTCAGAATGATAGATTTTTGATTCGTTAATTCTGCCAATTCTGCTCTTACATTGACAAAAATCAGCCCGACTGCATGGTTATCGGCAACACAGTTTCCAAAACGGGAATTGCTGCAACCCTGCTACTCTGCAACCTTGCTACTTTGTAACTTGGGAACAGGCGATTGTTGTCAAATTAAGCGGTTGCCGTTTAGCAAAACATGTAGATAAACGTACAACTTAATTTTAGTTTGACTTAAAGTAAAATCAAATCTTACCCTTTTGTATTGCGCATATACAGTTCATCCGTGGAATGAGCAGAACAGCCGGTAAATTTTTCAAACGTCCCTGATCCGTTAAAACTACGGCTCTTTTGATTTGACAACTCAGTCTACGCACATATACTTTTTGGCAAAATTGGTGTACACCAATTTTGTTTGCTTAAGAAACCCAAAACATTAAAATCCGCAAAAGGAGGGGGAACCAATGACTGTTTCTCAAAAGGACTATTCCTTTTTCCAGGCAGGTGAACATCTGTTTAACTTGGCTATGCAGGGATCGCCGGAACGTGTTCCGGTGTACGCCCAATTACACGAGTTTGCCATGAAAGAAACAGGATCTAATCCCAGGGAATTCTACTCGACACCGGAGCTTCTAACGTATAGCACCCTTGAAATCTCGGAAAAGTACGGGCTTGATTTACCTTTTGTAGATTACGACTGCTACAACATCGAGGCCGAGGCTATAGGCCAAAAAATAGTCTGGGATGACGATTATATGCCGGATGTTGACCGCAGCCGGCCGCTCATTGTCAGCCCGGATGACCTGGCCAAAATCAAAACACCGGATTTTGAGACGGCCGGGCGCTGCTCCAAAATTATCAAAGCTCAGGAGTTATTTCTAAAAGCAACGGGATTACAGCCTACTTTGGGTTTCTGCGCTCCCTTTAGCTTTGCGGCCAACGCGCGCGGCATAGAGCAACTCATCTTTGATATGCTTGACTTCCCTGATTTTGCGCACAGCCTATTTACACGCATCACCGAAGAAATTATTGCCCCCTGGATTTTGTACCAAAAGAAACACTTTCCCAACGTCACCAGCATTGCCGGCAGCGATGCCGCCGCTTCTCTACCTATCGTCACCCCTGGAATTATCCGGGAATGGGTCATTCCCTATATTTTGCGCCTAAAAGAACTGTGCGGCCCGGAAGTAACCGTGCCTAATTGGATTGGAGAATCATTACTAACTGACCCAACTAAAATGCTCGACCTTAAGTTAGAAGTTACGACCAAGTTTATTGAAGGCCAGGACCCCGATGTTAAAAAACTTGGCCCCGAATTATACAAACAGTATGCAGAAAAACACAATGTTCCGTTAGTGCTTGGCGTTGGGGCCGGCTTTTTGGCCCTGAGCAAACCGGAGGAAATCACCGAACGGGTAAAACACTATGTTGAAGTTGGCAAAGAACATGGCCGCTTTGCCCTGTATCTGTGCAACCTGGGCGCTACTACTCCCCCGGAGAATGTAAAGGCTGCCATCGACGCGGTCTATACTTATGGCGCCTATTAACCCGAATGTTTAAAGGTTTGACAACCCAGCTTATATAGATTATACTTGGGCTTCAATGGTATAGACCAATATACCATTAAGTATTGTTAACTTCCATCTCGGCAATACAATCCTACACCACCACCAATGAAATACTATATGAGCTATGGCAGCCATAAAACTACTCCTCGGTCATCAGACAATGGCTATTCCTTTATATATTCAGATTGCCGAGGGACTGCTTGAGCAAATAGAATCAGGAGCATTAGCTCCGGGCGACCGCTTACCCCCGGAACGTGAGCTAAGTGAGTCGCTTGGTGTAAATAGGATGACGCTGCGTCAGGCGCTGCGGGCGCTGGAAACACAGGGCTTACTTATCCGTCAGCAAGGCAGCGGCACCTACGTGGCCGAACCCAAAATTGAGCGCGAAGCGGGGCGGCTTTTTCCTTTTACGGAAGGTATTCAACGCCGAGGGCATTTACCGGGGGCCAAGGTGATAAAGCTAGAACAACAGCCGGCTGAAATCTCTGTGGCTAACAAATTGCAGACATCTGTTTCTGCACCCGTATATCGTGGTCAGCGATTGCGCTTTATCAACCAACAACCGATGATGCTGGAAAAATTTTTTCTGCCGGCTCATTGCTTTCCCGGATTTGAACAGTACAACCTTGAAAACCGTTCACTTTACGAGGTTATGGAAACAGAATATGGATTTGTTGTTAGCCGGGCCAGGCAAAGCCTGGAAGCGGTTAGCGCCACAGAATACGAGGCCGAACTGTTAAAAATTAAAGCGGGCGCTCCGCTTATGCTAGAGCAACGTTTGGCTTTTGACCAAGATGGTCAGCCGATAGAATACGCCAAAGACGTATATCGCGGCGACCGCTTTCGTTTTGTAACCGAGTTGGCTGCTTTGGAACTGTAATCCGCATATAGACCAGGGCAATGGTTTTGCAAACACCATTGTTAGAGCGTGTTTCTTAAAGACCGCAGAGGTTTTCTGCGAGACATTTTTAAGCGAATTTGCCCCGGTTATGAACCTGACTTACAGTTAAAATCGGCTTCAGAAACCTCTGCGGTCTGGTCTACACGATTTAAGAAACACCTTC
>JAJRVO010000690.1 GCA_024277275.1 Chloroflexota bacterium | reverse complement strand
CACCACCAAAATGGCTCCATCCATCTGTGCCGCTCCGGTAATCATGTTCTTGATGTAGTCGGCGTGTCCCGGACAATCAACGTGAGCATAATGCCGGGTTTCGGTTTGGTACTCAACGTGAGCTATGGCAATGGTGATGCCCCGCGCTTTTTCTTCCGGGGCGTTGTCAATCTGTTCAAAGGCCCGGAAATCGGCCCAACCCTTGAGGCTCAGATATTTGGTGATAGCTGCCGTCAGCGTGGTTTTGCCGTGATCGACGTGTCCAATTGTCCCCACATTGACATGTGGTTTATCTCTTACAAATTGTTCTTTAGCCATATGTAATCCCCTTCATTTTTTGTTTCATAAAGAGTTTTTTCGGAAAACAGACAGTGAGGAGATTCTCACTGTCTGTGTTAATTGATGGAGGGTGACGGATTCGAACCGCCGTAGACCTAGTCAGCTGATTTACAGTCAGCCCCCTTTAACCGCTCGGGCAACCCTCCATATTCAATTTAAAAACACGACGCTATGCGCCGTGCAAAAATCAAGTATACTGATAACCGCTCAAGAGTCAAATTGGTCGATAAATTTTTTACCGAAATCCCCGCGCTCGCCAAACTTCATACAAAATTAATCCGGCGGCCACCGAGGCATTGAGCGACTCAATTTGACCGCGCATGGGCAACTTTACTAAAAAATCACAGGTCTCTTTAACCAAACGACTCAATCCCTTTCCCTCGCTGCCGATGACCAAAGTTATAGCTCCCGTCAAGTTGGCTTCATTATATGATTGGGCCGTGGACACGTTCTCTACGCCTGCAATCCAAATATTTTGCCGCTTTAGTTTCTCTAGCGCCTGAACCAGGTTCGATACTTCCGCCACCCACACATGCTCGGCTGCTCCGGCTGACACGTTGACCACGGTCGACGTAATCCCGGCTGCGCGCTGTTTGGGGATAAGTATCCCGTGTACGCCCACAGTCTCAACGGTGCGAAGTATTGCCCCCAGGTTGTGGGGGTCTTCAATGTGGTCCAGGGCCACAATAAAAGGCTGTTCGTTTGATTTGGCTGCCCGCTTTAGTATCTCCTCAACAGTAACCGTTGGGTAACGCCCCGTCTCCAAAACAATGCCTTGATGACCTTTGACCAGATTATCCAATTTTTTTCTGGGCGCGCGCTGCACCGATATTTTCGACTGCTCGGCCAACTCAAGAATTTCCTTGACAACGGCTGACGATTGGATATTTTCAGCCACTATTATTTTATGAATATGGCGACGCCGCGCCCGTAGGCTCTCGCGTGCGGCGTTGCGCCCGTAAAGAATTTCGCTCATAGTTGCTTTGCCTAAATCTCAACCATCTCCGGGTCATCGTCAGCAGGGACCACTTTCCACTCTTGCTCTTCGACATCGAAATCTGCGATTTTCTCTATGGGCAGCTTGAGAAACTTGCCCCGTCCCTCGGCTGCTACACTGCCATCCTTAAGCAAAATCTCGCCCGTCCCTTCAAAGTGTCGTTTTGTTTCTTTGGTGACGCGCCCTATAACCCGAATTTCTTCGTCCAGGGGAATCGGTTGCTTGTAGCGGGTGGTAAATTCCATAGTCACCCCCCATACACTTTGCGAGTATTTAATCATGATTGCCCGGCCAATGGTTTCATCCAAAATGGCCGTGGCAATACCGCCGTGCAGACGTCCCGGATAACTTTGATGTTCTGTCATAGGCTTAAAGACAGCCAATAACTCGCCATTATCCATCTCGTAGAAAGAAGAACGCAAGCCGGATGAATTTTTTAGCCCGCAAACCAGGCACATTTTTGAGTTAGGTTGTTTTCCCTTGACAAGGTGGCGCATTGCTACTCCATTCTCCAAACAAAAAAGACCGGCCTCAGCGCTGGCCGGTGTACGGATACGACAGAACCTCGCCGGACAATTACTCTTCCAGTTTCTCCAACCCCACCGCCATCAAATATCCGCGAGCGCGTTCGGTTCTGGGGTATCGATTGACCAGTTTCCAGAATTTTGACCCGTGGTTGTCTTCTATCAGGTGGGCTAATTCATGCACAATAACGTAATCGCGCACAAACGCGGGCATAGTGGCCAAACGGTGCGAGAGTCGAATAGTGCCGTTACCTGGAGTACAACTCCCAAAGCGGCTGTTTTGATTAGTAACCCACTTGATTGATTCCCACTTTAGCTTGCCCTTAAAGTATTTGCGGTTCAACTCCTGCGCCCGGCGATGCAGAGCATTGTCATCCAACGTTGATTTGGCCTGACGTTTTTGCCAGCGTTGTTGCAAGTTTTCAATAATGGGCTGGAGGTCGTCGTCGCTCATATCGGCGGGCGCTTGCACTACAAATTGACCGTCAACCTCGCGGGCGCTGACTGTTTTTTTGCGTTTTTTGCTGCGGACAATTTTAATTTGCATAGTAGGATAATCGTTTTTTTCCACCAACCGCTCTCATCGTCCAGATAGTAGGTTGGGTTGAATGGGTGAACACTGGCAATCCGTCCAGAAAACTGTTGGGTTTCGCTCAAATTTATGCTTAAACCGTGTTTCTTAAAGACCGCAGAGGTTTTCTGCGAGACATTTTTAAGCGAATTTGCCCCGGTTATGAACCTGACTTACAGTTAAAATCGGCTTCAGAAACCTCTGCGGTCTGGTTTACACGATTTAAGAAACACCTTCTTAAACCCAGGTAATGAAACCCAACATAGCGCCGATTATTAGATGATTTTGGCTCAACCCAACCTACCCCTTAAAAGTATACGGTAGCAAGTTTCCGTCAACCACTCTCGTCGCCCAACAGCCCCACATGCGAATGGTCGCCCAGAGTGAATTTATAGGCCCGGGGCCTGATGGGGGAGCGATGGAGAACCACATTGCGCCCAATCAGGCTGTCTTCAATGCGCCGGTTGATGTTACGAATCTGGCTATGTTCCAGCACAATGGAGCGAGAAATTTCGGCATTTTCAACCAGACAATGGTGAAAAATGCTGGTAAAGGGACCAACGTAGGCGTTTACCAGGCGCGTCTCCTGGCCGATAATGGCCGGACCGCGCACAACGCTGTTGATAATTTCGGCTCCTTGTTCTACCGTGACGCGGCTATCGACCTCGCTGGCGCGGTCTACATAGCCATCAATGGTGGGGGTCAACTCTTCCAGCACCAGGCTATTGGCCTCCAGCATATCGCCGGGACGGCCCGTGTCAATCCACCAGCCACGATGAACATAGGGGTAAACATTATATTTTTGCTCAACCAACCACTGAATAGCATCGGTGATTTCAAGTTCGCCGCGCCAGCTTGGTTTAATGGCTTTAACGGCTTCAAAAATATGCAAGTCGAACATATAGATGCCCACCAGAGCTAAATCGCTGGGCGGGTCTTTGGGTTTTTCAATGAGTTTGACAATCCGGCCATCGCTATCCAATTCGGCCACGCCGTATTGTTCGGGTTGATCAACCCGGGTTAGTACAATCTGAGAGTTGTATTCGCTGCCGGCAAATTGGGCAATCAGCGGGCTAATGCCGCCCTGGATAACGTTGTCGCCCAAAAACATTACAAAACGGTCATCTCCCAAAAAATCTTTTGATATCTTTACGGCGTGAGCCAATCCAAGAGGCGCGTCTTGGGGAATGTAAGTAATGTCCACTCCCCACTGCCCGCCACGTCCGGCGGCCCGTTTGATCTCTTCGGCCGTGTCGCCCACCACAATGCCAATATCGGTGATACCGGCGTCGCGAATGGCCTCAATAACCCGAAACAGCACCGGTTTGTTGGCTACGGGAATCAACTGTTTGGCGCTAGTGTACGTAAGGGGATAAAGCCGGGTCCCCTTACCTCCGCTTAAGATAAGTCCTTTCATTTTTACTTAGTCCTCCCTGGCGTTTATGCTTTAGTTCCAAACCTTTAGGGTCTTAAAAACCCTAAGTATCCGTCCAAAAATAACTTCCCGTTTTAGTACCTTAGCAGTTGAGTCCTTGCTTTTTGGGCAAGAAAATTCTGATTATCCGGGAAGTAGGGAGTAAGAAGTAAGGAGTAAGGGTTTTTTCCCTACTTCCTACTCCCTACTTCTTACTTCCTCACCTGTTTGGTTCTGGCTTGT
>JAJRVO010000689.1 GCA_024277275.1 Chloroflexota bacterium | reverse complement strand
GTCCTTGCTTTTTGGGCAAGAAAATTCTGATTATCCGGGAAGTAGGGAGTAAGAAGTAAGGAGTAAGGGTTTTTTCCCTACTTCCTACTCCCTACTTCTTACTTCCTCACCTGTTTGGTTCTGGCTTGTCCAGGTTAGGAGATTAGAGATTGGGAGATTGGAGATTGGGAGATTAGGTTTATTTTTTAATCTCCAATCTCTAATCTCCAATCTTCAACAGGAGTAAAACTTATGACACGTTGGTCTATGGTAATTGATCTTGATAAATGCGTTGCTTGTCAGGGGTGCAGCATCGCTTGTCGGCAAGAAAACAACACCCCGGCGATGCCGCCCGACCAGGCAAAAATGGGACGATCCATTCGTTGGAACGACGTCTTTCCCTTGCCTGTTGCCGGCGCGGAGGAAGCCGGCGAGTATCCCCACGTAACAATGCGCTACATAACCCGGCCCTGCATGCATTGCGAAAATCCGCCTTGCATCAAGGTCTGCCCCGTTCAGGCAACGTACATTGCCGAAAATGGAGTGGTGCGGCAAAACTACAACCGTTGCATTGGTTGTCGCTTCTGTACTGTTGCCTGTCCGTATGGCGTGCGCTACTTCAATTGGGAAGACCCGCCCTGGAGTCCGGAACTGGCCCGCCACATCAACCCCGATACTTTCTCGGAGAATGGCAGCCTGGAAGGGCCGTCTATGCGCCCCAAAGGGGTGGTTGAAAAATGCACCTTCTGCGTCCATCGCTTGCAGAAAGCCCACGACAAAGCAGAGGCCGAAGAGCGCGAATTTAGGGCCGAAGATTACGTGCCGGCTTGCGTCCAGACCTGTATTGCCAACGCCCGTTTCTTTGGCGACCTGGACAACCCGGACAGCACAGTCAGCAAATTGGAAAAGAGTACCCGCGCCTTTAGACTGATAGAAGACGTGGGCACGCATCCAAAAGTTATCTATTTACGGGAAGGTTAAGCTATGCTAAAAGTAGAAAAACAAGACCGCGAAATATTAGTAAACCCTTTATTCCGAACCGGAACCGGCTTTTATGTATTAGTCTTTGTTCTGTTAGGACTCATTGGCTGGGGAGTGTATGTTTACATCCGCCAGATTATGGTGGGCTTGTCTATAACAGGTATGCAGCGCCCCACATACTGGGGCATGTACATGGTCAACTTTGTCTTCTTCATCGGCATTAGCCACGCCGGAACCCTCATCTCTGCCATTTTGCGGGTCACGCAGGCCGAATGGCGGCGACCCATTACCCGCATTGCCGAGGCCGTAACCGTTGTGGCTTTAATTGTCGGCACGTTCCAGATTTTGTTTGACCTGGGCCGGCCCGACCGCCTGTTTTACATGTTCCTGTACGGGCGTTTGCAATCGCCGTTGTTGTGGGACGCGGTATCGGTTACGGCTTACTTTTTGGGCAGCGTAACCTATTTTTACCTGCCCCTTATTCCTGATATGGCCATCATCCGCGACAACATGCCGCTTGACGCGCCGCTCTGGCGCAACTATTTTTACCGCCTGTTGGCCCTGGGGTGGCGAGGAAACAAAACCCAGTGGCTGCGGCTGGAGAAGATTGTAGCCATAATGGCCATTGTCATCATCCCTATCGCTATCTCGGTTCACACCATTATCTCCTGGATTTTAGCCACCACGGTGCAGCCGGGTTGGCACAGCACCGTTTTTGGACCGTACTTTGTGGTGGGGGCCATCTTCTCCGGCATCGGCGCCTTGTTCATTGCTATGACCATTATGCGCTGGGTTTTTAGCCTGGAAGCATACATCACCGAGACCCAGTACCAATACCTGGGCTATTTATTAATTGCCGTAACAGCTATCTGGTTCTACTTTACCTATACCGAGCATCTAATCCTGGCCGCCGGCCAGCTAGAGGCAGAGTTTCCGGTGCTGGCCAGTAAACTGTGGGGCGCCTTCGCCTTCCCCTTCTGGCTGATGATGGCGCTGATGGTTATTGCCTTTGTAGTTTTGGTCATCCCCCGTATGCTTCCGTCGCAACTGGAAAAGATAGCCATCTTCCAGCCCCGTGTTGCCGTGGCTTCGGCTGTTGCCACGGCCTTTGGCCTGATGATGGTCTTTTTGCCCCAGGAGCAACTCATTGCCGCCGGCATCAGCGATGATCCCAACGGGCGCGCCATCTTTCTTGTTGTAACCGTTGCCCTGTCAATTGTGGCGGTTATTGGCTCCTTGCTCTGGCTTAAGCGACACCTGGTGACCAGCACGGTGATTGCCTCTATCTGCATAGTGATTGGTATGTGGCTGGAACGCTGGAACATTGTAGTGCCTACCTTGACCCACCCGCGCTTGATCCCGTGGGGTGTTTGGTATACCCCAACGTCGGCAGAATTGTCGCTAACAATAGCCTCCTTTGCCCTGTTTATCCTCATGTTTGTGATTGTCTTCAAGCTCTTCCCACCCATAGCCATTTGGGAAGTGGCGGAAGGACGCATTATTCAACAGGCACAGGATAAAGTTGAAATGCCAATGCCGGATTCATCTATGCCGCCTTCACGCCAATGGCGCGAGTGGGGATTGTTTAGCCGGAGAAGATAAGTGATGGAAACTCTTCAACAGGTTCAGCGTCTTGCCGGACAACATAAAAATATAGTCCACGCCCATAAGGCCCGCGCCCGGGCAATGGTCTACCACACCTTAGCCGAAGCTTTAGCTGAACCGGCCCTCGGCATTAAGGGGAGATTGTTGGAGGCAGCGACAACCGGAGCTTGGGTACTTGGTTCGACAGCTTGCCGGCAGGCTGCATTGACCCTGGCACAACTTCCTATGCCCGAAATCGAGTCGCTGCGCCATAGCTATGCGCGTTTAATGACCACTCCCGGTCAACGACCGGTAGCGTTGTATGAGTCGCTTCACCGTCAAGGGTGTTTGATGGGACAATCTACGCGAGACGTTGAACGATACTACCAGGCGTTAGGGCTGACCCCGGTTGATGGAGAATTGCCCGACCATGCCAGCGTGGAACTGGCTTTGCTGGGCTGCCTGACTACCGCCGAGGCAGAAGCCCAAACAGCGGGCGACAGCCGGTTAGCGTCCCGATTGGGAGCGGAACAGCGATTCTTCCTTCGCAATCATGCCGGGGTCTGGCTGCCGGAAGTGGGCGTGGCGTTTGCAGCCGCCGGCGATCCGTTTTATGCCGCCGCAGGGCGTTTGTTGAGTGAATTTCTGGCGGAGGAATTGGTCGGACGGAAACGAAAGAAGCAAAAAAGTTCTACCCGACTCCCGGCCTTGAAAGACCCGTCTGCCTGTACGTTATGCGGTTTATGTGTCGGCAGTTGCCGGTTAGGAGCGCTGCGAGTAATTGAGAGCGCCGCCAATACGGCGCTTACATTAAATCAGTCAAAATGTACCGGCTGCAATCGTTGTGTAAATACCTGCCCGGAAGGAGCGCTGTTTTTATCGACCCCTATCTCTTTGGGTAGTTTTTGTGAGATTACAAGTGGCTATCAAACTATGCGACAGTCTCCCCGGGCTGGGTGTCCCAAGTGCAACCGGCCAACGGTTAGCCAGGCCGAATTGGATGCCGTCTTTGCCAGACTGCAACCCGACCCGGCGATGCAGCGCCGCTTGAGTTTGTGTGTTGAGTGTAAATCTTGGAGTG
>JAJRVO010000688.1 GCA_024277275.1 Chloroflexota bacterium | reverse complement strand
GCGTGTTTCTTAAATCGTGTGGGCCAGACCGCAGAGGTTTCTAAAGCCCATTTTAACTGTAAGTCAGGGTCATAATCAAGGCAAATTTGCTTGAAAACATCTCGCAAAAAACCTCTGCGGTCTTTAAGAAACACGCTCTAACTTAAAACGTGTATTACCGATACCAATAATATCGCCATCGGCCAGAGAAGCCGGTTTGGATAACGGCAACTCGTTGAGCGTGGTTCCATTTCGGCTGTTCAAGTCTTCCAGCCACCATACTCCATTTTTTTGACTGATACAAGCATGACAGCCTGAGACAGAAACGTCATTCAAGACAATTACGTTGTCCGGGTGTCGCCCTAAATGCGTAATAGATTGTAAAAGTAAGGTTTGACCAACGCCAAGAGGTTGATCTTCAGCCGAAGCAATCACGCGCAACTGACGTGGCGGTTCAGGCTGAACCGGCGTTTGAACTCCGGCCTGTTTTAAATCGCGCCAGATAATATAAAAGGCAACTCCCAAAAAAACATACAGGATAATGATAGTTAAAACGCGTAAACCAAGCAAAACCCAATCAAGGCCGGCCATCTTTTCTGGTCGCTCAATCCTGTTCCCGCTCTACAATAACTGTCAGCGTTGTGTTACCCAGCGCAATCACATCGTCGGGAGCAAGCGGATGCCGGGCAACTTGTTGTTTATTTACGGTTGTCCGGGGGGTAAAGCGCTCCGTTTTTTGCGCGCCATTGGCCCCCTGATTAATCGCGCCATTAAGGGGCATAGGAGGATAAAGATGATAACGCCCCTCGCGCCAGCGCAACTGGGCATGATAACGAGAAACTGTTGGGTCGCTCAAAATGATATCGTTATCCAGAGATCGGCCAATATTTACTACAGGCTCTCCAAGTCTCAATTGGCGCGTTTCAAGTTGCAGTAACCACCGCCTGGCCGTATGGTCAGAGACAACGGCCAAAGACTCTCTGGTTTCAATTTTGCCCGCTTCGGCTGGATGATGGGCCAAATTAGACGGGTGTAACTGAGTCTGAAACAGACGATTAAACACCCCTTCTATCAAACCCTGGGCCAACGCCTCCAAACGATCTAATTGCTTCATACCTTGCATTATAGTCCAGGCACAGCAAATTAAGAAAAGTAGAAATGAGAAATTATAAAGAGTATTGTCATGCCAAGATAGGTCTGGTATAATGAGATGGCTTCACACAATTCTACACAAATTGTAACTACCTAATCCTACCCTCAATCTGGTCAATCCTGACCACCAGCCACCGGCAGCGAACCATCAAAAGGTCCAATTTTGGGCAATCTTTGGTGGTATGCCGTTAGCCGCCACAAGGCTGATTTAAGGTGATGGACAGGTAGTTGCCACAAATTTATTTAGGGGGAAAATATTTAATGGATATGCAAGCCGTAATCAAAGCCGGTGGTATAGGAGCAGCAGGATTAATAGTACTCAATTTGCTTGGGCTTATTCCTTGCGTTGGGTGCATAACATTTATTGTATCCCTGGCAGCCTATGTTGGCATTGGAGTATTAGCCGCTTTCTGGATGACTCTTCCGCGCACCGCAGGCAGTGGAGCCACCAATGGCGCAGTGGCGGGAGTTATAGCCGCACTGATAGCAGGTGTAGTTAATGTAGTGATTATGGGCATTTATTCTGCCATTAGCGGCGCGACACAATTATCGCAAGTGCCGCCGGAACAGTTAGACGCGCTGATAGAGATGGGAATTGATCCGGCTATGCTGGCCGGTCCGGTTGCCGCCGTTGTGGTTGGCACGCTCTGCTGCACCGTTTTTCTGTTTATTGCCGCCGGTTTAGGCGCAGCGGGAGGCGCTTTTTGGGGTAACAGTCATCCAAGTTGATATAACAAATTTGCAATAGAACCTTTGGCAACACCGCAGGAAATCACTAAACTTAATCATAAAGAGAGGATTCGGTAATTGTTTGGGGCGTTTCATTCGTCTGCCATCGTTCGTCGTTCGTCCTTTTTAACGGCCAATTTGAATTACCGAATCCTCTCATAAAAGTTAACCATTTATTTTATAAAAGGAGATTTTATTCTTATGGAAATGGACATCGGTTCCGCATTTACTTATATGTTTGATGATGAAGATTGGATTAAAAAGGTGGGTATCGGCGGGGTAGCCTGGCTTTTGGCAATAGTTGTAGTACCAATTTTTTTAGTTCTTGGCTACATGCTCCAAACCATCAAAAATGTGCGCGATGGCCACCCCAAGCCCTTGCCGGAATGGGACAATCTGGGTGAAATGATTGTGAAAGGGTTAATGGTCTTTGTAATTGCCATAATCTACAACATCGTTCCGCTGCTAATTATATTTTGTCCTTTGCTCATCATACCCTTTGCCGCCGGAGAGCTTGACTCTGACGCCGGCAGCGCTATTGCCATTATTGCTAATTGTTTCATATGCGTTGGGTCCATTATTAGCATTGTGGTTAACCTTGTGCTTCCGGCTGCTTTAATTCGATACGCTCAATATGACACAATTGGTTCCGCCCTCCAGTTTGGGGAGATTTTCAGCTTCATTAGCAGCAACGTTGGAGATTATATTATCGTCGTTTTGCTGGGGTGGGTGGCCTCGTTTGTGGCTGCTTTTGGTCTTATCCTGTGCCTTATTGGGGTTTACTTTACAAACTTCTGGGCAATTCTGGTTACGGCCAACCTTTACGGCCAACTAGCCAGAAAAGCAACTTGATTGGATTATTTTTTTGATTAATGGCGAATAACGGACGACGGAACCAGCGTGAATATGCCGGGGTTTTTCTTGGTCTATTTTCTTCCGTCGTCCGTCGTTCGTCAGGCAGAAAAGCGTCAACCAAACGGCAAACCATCTTGGGGTGAGAGGAACTACTACAGGTTTTTGGGAAAGCGCAATTAAGGAGGTATCAACATGGTTGAAGCATTCTCAAATCTTTTTACAGCATTTGGACTGTCGGCCTCGGCGGGGCTTAATGCTTATTTGCCCATGCTGGTGGTAGCTTTGGCGGCCAAATACACCACGTTGATAAAGCTGAACGAGCCGTGGGACGTGATGACCAGCTGGTGGGTCATTGGAACATTAGCGGTGCTACTCCTGATTGAAATGACGGTCGATAAAATCCCGGCGGTTGACACCCTAAACGATATCATCCAGACCATTGGCCGTCCTGTGGCCGGCGCTATTCTATTTGCAGCCGGTTCAGGCGTGGTAGGCGATTTACATCCTGTTTTAGCCTTTATTGCCGGTTTAATCATGGCCGGCAGCGTTCATGCCATAAAATCTGTGGCTCGACCGGCAGTAACGGTCACAACCGGCGGAACCGGCAACTGGCTGGTCAGCATCATTGAGGATATATTGGCCCTGATTGCTGCAATTTTAGCTATTCTTGTACCAATTATCGTTGTGTTAATGGTCATATTTTTACTTGGCGCGTTTTTCGTGTGGCGGAGCCGCCGCCGGGCCGGAGTCGCAACCGCCTAATTTTATTCTTGAGCAATTCATAGTACGGCCAAGCCGCAACTAAAGCAATCCACAGATGGACACAGATAAACTTAGAGCGTGTTTCTTAAAGACCGCAGAGGTTTTTTACGAGATATTTTCAAGCGAATTTGCCTTGATTATGACCCTAACTTACAGTTAAAATGGGCTTTAGAAACCTCTGCGGTCTGGCCCACACGATTTAAGAAACACGCTC